>NZ_LZJA01000011.1:0-8355 GCF_001666785.1 Mycobacterium sp. E3305
TCGTCGACGAACAGGTCATCGATGCGCTGTATCGCGCATCGATGGCGGACGTGCGGGTGGAGGTGGTGGTGCGCGGCGATCTCGCGCTCCACACGGTCGATGATGCCGGTGCGAATGCCGTGCGGGGCGACCAGAAGGTTGCGGTAGGAGACCTTGCGCGAGTAGCCGGTCAGCGAATTGAAGAGGTCGGTCAGGTCGGCCCCGATCTCGGGAGACGCCGTCAGCAGCCCGACGTCCTCGTAGAGTCGCGCCGTCTTTCCGTTGTAGTTGCCGGTGCCGATGTGGCAGTAGCGCCGGATCGTCGAACCCTCGCGGCGGACCACGAGGCAGGTCTTGCAGTGCGTTTTGAGTCCGACGTATCCGTAGACGACGTGCACGCCAGCCTGCTCTAGCTCGCGCGCCCAGCGGATGTTGGCCTGCTCGTCGAAACGCGCCTTGATCTCCACGAGCGCCACCACTTGCTTGCCTGCCTCGGCGGCGTTGATAAGCGCTCGCACGATCGGCGAATCACCGCTTGTGCGGTACAGCGTCTGCTTGATCGCCAGCACATTCGGGTCGGCGGCCGCCTGTTCGATGAATCGCTGCACGCTGGTCGAGAACGACTCATACGGATGATGAAGCAGCACATCGCCTTCGCGCAGCGTCGCGAAAATGCTTCTCGGCGTCTCGCGGTCGACGAAGGCGGGGCTGGTGGCGGGGACGAAAGCCGGGTCTTTGAGCGCCGGCCGGTCGATGCTGTAGACCTGCCACAACGACGACAGGTCCAGCAGGCCTGGCACTTCGATGACGTCGCCGGGGTTCACGTCCAGTTCGCGCAGCAGCAATTCCAGCATGCTCTCGGTCATGTCGTTGGCGACCTCGAGTCGCACCGGTGACCCGAACCGCCTGCGCGCCAACTCCCGCTCCAGCGCCTGCAGGAGGTCTTCGTCGCGGTCCTCTTCGACCTCGTAGTCAGCGTTGCGGGTGATGCGGAACGCGTGGTGCTGGACGATCTCCATGCCCGGGAACAACACCGGCAGGAAGGCCGCGATCAGCTCTTCCATTGGCAGATAGCGGATTATGGCGGGACCCTCGCCGTCGTCCGGATGTCCGGGGCCGCGCAGTTCGACGAAGCGATCCACGTTGTTGGGCACCTTCACCCGCGCGAAATGCTGGCCGCCCTCCTCGGGTTGGCGCACCATGACCGCCAGGTTCAGGCTCAACCCACTGACGAAGGGGAACGGGTGCGCGGGATCGACCGCGAGGGGGGTCAGGACGGGGAAGACTTGTTCGTGGAAATAGGTCGACAGTTCGTCGCGCTCACCCTGATCCAAATCGGCCCACGTGACTATATGTATGCCTTCCTCGGCGAGCGCCGGTCGCACCGAATCGAGGAAGACCCGCGCGTGCCGGGTCGCGATCCGTTGCGTCTGCTCACCGATGAGGGTCAGTTGCTCGCGCGGGGTCAGTCCGTCGGCGGACCGAACCGACAGACCCATCTCGTCGCGGCGCTTGAGGCCGGCGACGCGGACCATGTAGAACTCGTCGAGGTTGGACGCGAAGATGGCCAGGAACTTGGCCCGTTCCAACAACGGCAACGAGTTGTCGTCGGCCAGGGCCAGCACGCGGGCATTGAAGTCGAGCCAGCTCAGCTCGCGGTTGAGGTAGCGGTCCTCCGGCAGGTCGGTGAGGGCGGACGGCGTCGCGGCGGGCGGCGCTGCCACGGCCGAGTCGCCTTGATGCCACAAGTTCTGGTCGGGGCGTGCCTCAGCTTCGGTTTCAGTCACCCTGCGATCATCGCCTATCACTCGCCGATGCTGCTAGCGCTCGACGGACATCCATTCGCCGTTGGGACGACGTTCATCGCGAGGACAGGTTCGCCGGTCCGCGCCGATGTCACTGATGGGCGAGGGCGCGCGCGGTCGCGGCGCCCACCCCGAGGCGGCGCGCGGCGGCGAGATCGTCGGGAGTGTCGACGTCGCAACGCAGCCCCGGCCATGCGCCGGTCAGTTCGATCGCACCCGAACGTCGATGCCGCGCCGACGAATCGGCGCCGAACTGCGGATCGAGTGGGGCGCCGAACGCGAACAGGGCGGCGGTTCCCGTCGCCAGCCGGTCGGCGACGAAGCTGCGGCGGTGCTGCCGCGCGGCGGCGATCGCCTCGGCCAGCTCCTGTGTCTGCAGCGCGGGTAAATCGCCTTGCAGCACAACGATATTCGGTAAGAATCCGCCCACGGCCCGTTCCGCGGTGGCGATGGCGTTGTTCAGCGGGTCGCCGTGCCCGTCGGGCGTCGGGTCGGCCAGCACCTCGGCCCCCAGCTCCGTGGCCGCCGCGGCCGCGGCGTCGTCGGGCGTGACGACGGTGATCGAGCCCAACGCATCAACGCGTCCCGCCGCGGTCAGGGTGTCGATCAGCATGGCGAGCACCACGCCCTCCCTGGTGCGTGCCGAAAAAACGGGGGCCAGCCTGGTCTTGGCCGCGGCCAACCGCTTGACGGCGACGATCAGGGCGACGTCCTTGCCCGCTTCGTCGGCTCGTGTGCCGCTCATGAGATCTCATCCTGCCAGCGACCGCCGACGGCGGACGCGCTAGCTCGCGTGAGCTCCGCTGATCTAGGGTGTAGCGGCTGCAACTCGCTTGGGAAGACAGACGGGGGTGGTGGATGACCGGCTCGCAGGGCGCCGTCGCGGTGATGGGTGCCGGGGCGTGGGGCACGGCGCTGGCCAAGGTGCTCGTCGAGGCCGGGGAGCCGGAATCCGACGTCACGCTGTGGGCGCGCCGGTCCGACATCGCCGACCAGATCAACACCACCCGGTCCAATCCCGACTATCTGCCCGGCGCAACGCTGCCGCCGGGCATCCGTGCGACCACCGACGCGGCGGAGGCGCTGGCCGGCGCCACGACGGTGCTGTTGGGCGTGCCCGCGCAGACGATGCGCGCCAACCTGGAAGGGTGGGCACCGCTGGTGCCCGACGGCGCCACCCTGGTCAGCCTGGCCAAGGGCATCGAGCTGGGCACCCTGATGCGGATGAGTCAGGTCATCGTGTCGGTGACGGGGGTGGACCCGGCTCAGGTCGCGGTGGTTTCGGGGCCGAACCTGGCCAGCGAGATCGCCGAATGCCAGCCCGCCGCCACGGTCGTCGCGTGCAGCGACTCCGGTCGCGCCGTCGCGCTGCAGCGCATGCTCAACACCGGGTACTTCCGCCCCTACACCAATAGTGATGTCGTCGGCACCGAGATCGGCGGGGCGTGCAAGAACGTCATCGCGCTCGCGTGCGGCATGGCGGCCGGCGTCGGGCTCGGGGAGAACACCGCGGCGGCGATCATCACCCGCGGCCTGGCCGAGATCATCCGGTTGGGGATAGCGCTCGGCGCCAAGGGCGCCACGCTGGCCGGCCTGGCCGGGGTCGGCGACCTGGTGGCGACGTGCACGTCGCCGCAGTCGCGGAATCGGTCCTTCGGCGAACGCCTGGGCCGCGGCGGCACCATGGAGTCGGCCATGCAGGCCGGCGGCGGCCACGTCGTCGAGGGCGTGACGTCGTGCGAGTCGGTGCTGGCGCTCGCGTCCAGTTACGACGTCGAGATGCCGCTCACCGACGCCGTGCACCGGGTCTGCCACAAGGGCCTGTCGGTGGACGAGGCGATGGCACTGTTGCTCGGCCGCCGGACCAAGCCCGAGTGACCGCCATCGAAACCGCAGCCAGCGGCGCCGCCCGGCCCGAGCGCCGCGCAACCGGTAGCCTCTTTAGGTTGTGAGTGCCAGCGGGAATCGCGTGCGCGTCGCCGTCGTCTTCGGCGGGCGCAGCAACGAGCACGCCATCTCGTGCGTGTCCGCGGGCAGCATTCTGCGCAACCTCGATCCCGAGCGGTTCGAAGTGCTGGCGATCGGCATCACCCCGGAGGGATCGTGGGTGCTCACCGACGGCGACCCGGACGCGCTGGCCATCAGCAACCGGGAGCTGCCCGAGGTGACCGCGCAGTCGGGCACCGAACTGGCCCTGCCGGCCGATCCGCGCCGCGGCGGCCAACTGGTCGCCCTTTCGCCGGGGGCCGGCGAGGTCCTGGCGTCCGTCGACGTGGTGTTCCCGGTGCTGCACGGCCCGTACGGGGAGGACGGCACTCTGCAGGGCCTGCTGGAACTGGCCGGGGTGCCCTATGTCGGGGCCGGCGTGCTGGCCAGCGCGGCGGGCATGGACAAGGAGTTCACCAAGAAGCTGTTCGCTGCCGAGGGGTTGCCGGTCGGCGCGTACGCGGTTCTGCGCCCGTCGCGGTCGACGCTGCAGCCCGAGGAGCGCGAGCGGCTGGGTCTGCCGGTCTTCGTCAAACCCGCGCGGGGCGGCTCGTCGATCGGGGTCACCCGGGTGGCCAGCTGGGACGACCTGCCGGCCGCCGTGGCGGCCGCGCGCCGGCACGATCCGAAGGTGATCGTTGAGGCGGCGATCACCGGCCGCGAGCTGGAGTGCGGCGTGCTCGAAATGCCCGACGGCACAATCGAAGCCAGCACGGTGGGCGAGATCCGTGTGGCAGGAGTGCGGGGACGGGAGGATTCGTTCTACGACTTCGCCACGAAATATCTCGACGATGCAGCCGAATTGGATGTGCCGGCTAAGGTGGACGACGACATCGCGGATGCCATCAGGGATTTGGCGGTCCGGGCATTCAAGGCCATTGACTGCCAGGGCCTGGCCCGGGTCGATTTCTTCCTCACCGATGACGGACCGGTGCTCAACGAAATCAATACGATGCCCGGGTTCACCGCGATCTCGATGTACCCGAGGATGTGGGCGGCCAGCGGCGTGGACTATCCCACCCTGCTGGCGACCATGGTCGAGACGGCGTTGGCCCGCGGGGTGGGTTTGCGCTAACCGGCGGGCGCCGGGTTGATGGGCACCGCCGCGATGGTGCGGTCGATCAGTTCCGAGAGCTGCTGGATCGGCGTCGGGCCCGACCCCGACGGCAGCGTGAGCGCGACATACACCGGCCGATCCACCGTGTACCAGCTCGACCTGCCCGCGTCACCGGCGGACTGCTGTTCGGGATGCACCTCGAACCACTGCACCCGGTCGACGACCTGGATCGGAGAGCCCACCACGAACTCGGCGGGGCGGTCGAGCCCGCAGCGCAGCACCAGGGGCTCGCTGTCCGGTCCTGCCCGCCACGCGGTGGCGCCCTGGGGCGCAGGCTGTGCGACGGGCGCGCGTTGATAGTCGCCGAGCCGCTGAGGCAGCGCCCCGGCCAGCGCCCGGCATGCGGGGCTGTCGGCCTGGGGTGCCGGGGCCGCGGGGACGGCGACCGGTTGCGGCGGCGCCTGGCGGTTGGCCGCGATCACCAGGATCACCCCGATCGCGACGACGGC
This sequence comes from Mycobacterium sp. E3305, assembly GCF_001666785.1. Classification (NCBI taxonomy): domain Bacteria; kingdom Bacillati; phylum Actinomycetota; class Actinomycetes; order Mycobacteriales; family Mycobacteriaceae; genus Mycobacterium; species Mycobacterium sp. E3305. The sequence goes on from NZ_LZJA01000011.1 coordinate 5,337, forward strand.
CACGGCGACCGCGGCGATGATCAGCGCGGGCGGCGGCCCCTCGTCGACGGCGGGGCGGGTATCGGGGTCGGTCGTCACCGCCCGCGCACCTCCTATCTCGGGCCGCGAGCGGTCCGCATCGGGACAGGGCTCTAAACTGGCGCGGGCCGCTCGCGCGGGCAGTAACCCAACTTACCGCAGGTCGGCGGCTCCGATAGTGGCCCGGACAGGGCGGGACGCGCCGGAGGAGGTGGCGTGGGCGACGACGGATCGAATTCCACACTGCAGCAGCTCGGTGAGTTCGCGGTGATCGACCGATTGGTGCGCGGTCGCCGGCAGCCGGCCGCGGTGGTGGTCGGGCCGGGCGACGACGCGGCGGTGATCCAAGCCAGGGACGGCCGCACCGCGGTGTCGACCGACATGCTGGTGCAAGACCGGCACTTTCGGCTGGACTGGTCGAGTCCGCACGACGTCGGCCGCAAAGCCATTGCCCAGAACGCCGCGGACATCGAGGCGATGGGCGCGCGGCCCACGGCCTTCGTCGTCGCCTTCGGCGCCCCCGGCGACACACCGACCGCCGCCGTCGACGGGCTGGTCGGCGGGATGTGGGACGAGGCGCACCGCATCGGCGCGGGCATCGCCGGCGGCGATCTCGTCAGCTGCCCACAGTGGGTGGTCTCCGTGACGGTGCTGGGCGATCTGGACGGGCGCGCTCCGGTGCTGCGGTCCGGCGCCAAGGCGGGATCGGTGATCGCGGTCGCCGGCGAGCTGGGCCGCTCGGCGGCCGGCCTCGCGTTGTTCGGCAAGGGTGTTGAAGGTTTCGACTCGCTGCGCCGCCGGCATCTGGTGCCCCAGCCGCCCTACGGTCAGGGCGTCGCGGCGGCGGCCGGGGGAGCGCAGGCGATGATCGACGTCTCCGACGGCCTGGTCGCCGACCTCAGGCACGTCGCCGAGGCGTCGGAGGTGGCGATGGATCTGTCGACCGCTGCGCTGGCCGCGGACCACGACGCGCTGACCGCGGCCGGCAACGCGGTGGGGGCCGACCCGTGGTCGTGGGTGCTGGGCGGCGGCGAAGACCACGCCCTGGTGGCCTGTTTCGCCGGCCCGGCGCCGGCCGGGTGGCGAATCATCGGGCGGGTCCTCGAGGGCAAGGCCGACGTGCTCGTCGACGGACAGGCGTGGACCGGCTATGCGGGCTGGCAGTCATATGACGGTTAGGGTGGCGCGGTGAGCGTCGATGCTACGAAAGGACCGGCGATGACGGCGCGGCCGTTGACTGAACTCGTCGAGCGGGGCTGGGCCGCCGCGCTGGAGCCGGTGGCGGATCGGGTGGCCGCCATGGGCCAGTTCCTGCGGGCCGAGATCGCCGCCGGGCGCAAGTACCTGCCGGCCGGCCAGAACGTGCTGCGCGCCTTCACCTTTCCGTTCGAAGACGTCCGGGTGCTGATCGTCGGGCAAGACCCGTACCCAACGCCGGGACATGCAGTGGGACTGAGCTTTTCGGTTGCCCCCGACGTGCGTCCGCTGCCGCGCAGCCTGGCCAACATCTTCGACGAATACTCCGCCGACCTCGGCCATCCGCAGCCCTCGTGCGGTGACCTGACACCGTGGGCCCAGCGCGGGGTGATGCTGCTCAACAGGGTGCTCACCGTGCGGCCGAGCAATCCAGCCTCGCACCGGGGCAAGGGCTGGGAAGCGGTGACCGAGTGCGCGATCCGCGCGCTCGCGGCGCGTTCGCAGCCATTGGTGGCGATCCTCTGGGGCCGCGACGCGTCCACACTGAAACCGATTCTGGCCGAAGGCAATTGCGTGGCCATCGAGTCCCCGCATCCGTCGCCGCTGTCCGCCTCTCGGGGGTTCTTCGGGTCGCGTCCGTTCAGCCGCGCCAACGAACTGCTGACGGGTATGGGCGCCGACCCCATCGATTGGCGGCTGCCGTGACCGAGATGACCGCATTGCGGGCCCACCACCGGGGCGGCCCGGAACAACTCGTGGTCGAGCGGGCGCCCGTACCGGTTCCCGCCGCGGGTGAAATTCTGGTGAGCGTCCACGCCGCGGCCATCACGTTCGACGAGCTGACCTGGGACGAGACCTGGACCCGAGACGGTGTGAGCCGCACACCGGTGATCCCGTCGCACGAAGTCTCGGGCGTCGTTCGCGAGGTGGCCGCGGGTGTGGCGGATTTCGCGCCCGGCGACGAGGTGTACGGGCTGATCCCGTTCGACCGCGACGGCGCCGCGGCCGAATTCGTCTGCGCCCCCGCGGCCGACCTGGCTGCCAAGCCGGCGACGGTGTCGCACGTCGTCGCCGCCGCGTTGCCGCTGGCCGGCCTGACAGCCCTGCAGGCGCTGGCCGATCACGCGAACGTGCGGGCCGGCGAGGACGTGCTGGTGCATGGCGGCGCGGGCGGGGTGGGCGCCTTGACCGTTCAGCTGGCCGTGATGCTGGGCGCGCGTGTCACCGCGACCGTGCGCAGCGACGCCGGCGAACTCGTCCGCGGGTATGGCGCCGCCCGGGTGATCGACGTCCGCACCGAGACATTCGACGACGCCGCCTACGACGTCGTGATCGACACCGTCGGCGGTGAGACGTTGGACCGGTCGTTTCCCGTGCTGCGCCCTGGTGGTCGGCTGGTCACTCTGTCGGCTCCGCCGCCGGCGGGCAGGGCCGACGAATACGGCGTCACGGCAACCTTTTTCATCGTCACGCCGGACCGCGACCAGCTGAGGAAGCTCGCCGCGTTGGTCGACGGTGGACGGTTGCGCGTCGACATCGCGGAGACCTTCCCGCTCGAGCGGGGCCGCGAGGCGTTCGAAAGCGGCCGGCGCCCGGGCCATCGCCCCGGCAAGACGGTCATCGTCGTCGGCGACTAGGGCGTTTCGGCGCGATTGCTTTGTAATCCCTTGTGCCACTTTGGTTTCTTTAGTCACAGAGCGGGCTTTTTTGTCGGTGGGGGTTTCTAGGTTTGAGGTATGGAGGCCAGTCGTGAGGAGATCGTCGACGCTATCGACGCGCTCGACGGCGACGCGGACCGCCTGAC
>NZ_LZJA01000012.1:0-36345 GCF_001666785.1 Mycobacterium sp. E3305
GGCGGCGCCGAGCGCTGGTTGCGCCGGGTCACCGAACTGACCCAGGGCGGTATGCGGCGCCGCCTCGGAATCGATCTCACCGATGTCGAGGGCCAGCGCTCGGCGCCGCCGAGGAACCGGCCGATCGCGTGCGCCCGCCGCAGGTACAGGTGCGCGTCGTGCTCCCAGGTGCAGCCGATGCCGCCGAGCACCTGGATGCAGTCCTTGAGGTTGGCCTTGGCCGCCGCGATGCCGATGCTCGCGGCCAGCGCGGCCGCGATGGCGAACTGGTCCGGATCGGGCTCGGCCGCGGCGCGGGCGGCGTCGGCGGCGGCCACCTCGGTCTGCTCTGCGCGGCACAGCATCTCGGCGCACAGGTGCTTGACGGCCTGGAAGCTGCCGATCGGCTTGCCGAACTGCTCGCGGACCTTGGCGTAGTCGACGGCGGTGTCCAGCGCCCAGCGGGTCAGGCCGGCCGCCTCGGCGGCCAGCACGGTGGCCGCCAGTTCGTCGACGCGCCGACGCGACTCCGACACGACGGCGGCCGGCGCCGACGTCAGCACCACCCTGGCCAACGGGCGGGAGAAATCGGTCGCCTCCAGCGGCTCGACCTGCACGCCGTCGCTCTCGGTGTCGACGAGGAGCCACTCGTCGCCGGCCGGCAGCAGGAGGACGCCGCCGTCAGCGGCGCCCAGCACGAGCGGCAGGGTGCCGGAGGCGCGCTGGCCGTCGAACTGGGCGTCACCCTCGAGCGCCAGCCCGGCGAAGCGTTCGCCGGCGGCCAGCGCCGCCAGCAGTTCGGGGTCGGTGACGACGAGCGTCGCCAGCGCGGTCGTCGCGACGGGGCCGGGAACCAGCGCCTTGGCCGCCTCCTCGACCATCGCGCACAAGTCCTCGACGCTGCCGTCGGCGCCGCCATGCTCCTCGGCGATCGCGACGCCGAAGATGCCCAGCTCGGCAAGGCGGGCGAAGACCGGGCGCCACGCGTCGGCGTCGCCCTGCTCGACCTCGCGGATCGCCGTCGTCCCGCCCGGCCCCGACGTCGAATTGCGGGCCCAGTCGCGCACCAGGGCGCGCGCGGCGAACTGCTCGTCTGTGACGGTCGCTACCACCCTCGGGACCTCCACGTCCGTTGACTCGACATGACTCGGGGCCTACGACCCCTAGCTCTCGATTCTCCTGCTCGGCTCGGGTCGCTGCGCAACCCGCCTCGTCGCAGACTAGAACGTGTTCTAATAGTGCCAGCGATCGACCGTCAAGTCGAACGTCATCACAGCAGCACACGCGGCTGTCCCGGCGGTACGGAGGTGGGAAATTCACACTCAGCATGCGTATCGTTTGCAAGCGAGCCGCCAGGAACAGGAGCAACCCGCGATATGCCAGCCAGTGCCAACTCGAGGGCCAACGCGAGCCGCGGTTCAGACTCGCAGCCGCGTGAGGTGATGAACGTGGCGGTACTGGCGGAGTCCGAACTCGGCTCGGAAGCACAGCGGGAGCGCCGCAAGCGGATCCTGGACGCCACCATGGCGATCGCGTCGAAGGGTGGCTACGAGGCGGTCCAGATGCGCGCCGTCGCTGACCGCGCCGACGTGGCGGTGGGCACGCTGTACCGCTATTTCCCGTCGAAGGTGCACCTGCTGGTGTCGGCCCTGGGCCGGGAGTTCAGCCGGATCGACGCCAAGACCGACCGGTCGTCGGTCGCCGGGGGAACGCCGTTTCAGCGGCTGAACTTCATGGTCGGCAAGCTCAACCGCGCGATGCAGCGCAATCCGCTGCTCACCGAGGCCATGACGCGCGCCTACGTGTTCGCCGACGCGTCGGCGGCCAGCGAGGTCGACCAGGTCGAGAAGCTGATCGACTCCATGTTCGCCCGCGCGATGGCCGACGGCGAACCGACCGAGGACCAGTACCACATCGCCCGGGTGATCTCCGACGTGTGGCTGTCCAACCTGCTCGCCTGGCTCACCCGGCGGGCCTCGGCCACCGACGTCAGCAAGCGGCTGGATCTGGCCGTGCGGTTGCTGATCGGGGATCAGGACTCTTAGCTAAGCCGGCGGACCGGCGGTGCGGCCGCGGATCAACTCCGTGTCCAGCACCTCGACGACCGGCAGACCCGACCGCGGCGGACGCAACAGCAACTCCCCCGCCCGGCGGCCCTTCTGCAGGCTCGGCTGGGCCACCGTCGTCAACCCCCGGCCGATCGCATCGGGCACGCCGTCGAAACCGGTGACGGTCATCTGCCCGGGGACGTAAATGCCATGTGCGCGAAGGTAATCCATGGCCGAGAGCGCCAAGATGTCCGCCGTGCACATCAACGCGGTGATGCGGGGGTTGGCCTCCAGGGCCACCTTGGCGGCGGTTCCCCCGGACTCAGGCAGGTGCTCGTAGCTCTCCACCACGGTCAGCGCATCGGGGTCGACACCGGCGGCCGACATCGCCTCCCACACGCCGATGACGCGTTCGCGCTGCACGTCGAACGCCGGTGACCGCAACCGCTCAGCATCCACCAGACCCTGTCGGCGGTCCCGGCCCAGCCGCATGGTCAGCAGCCCGATCTCGCGGTGCCCCAGCCCCAGCACGTAGTCGGCCAACTCACGCATCGCCGCCCGATCGTCGATCCCCACCCGGGACACGCCGGAGAGCCCCTTCGGCTGGTCGACGACCACGACCGGCAATCGGCGCTGCAGGACGACCTGAAGGTACGGGTCCTCGTCGCACACCGAATACACGACGAAGCCGTCCACCCCGGCGCCGAGCACGGCGCCCGTCCCGTCCTCCATGCTGCGGCCGGGCCCGACGGCCACCAGCAGCAGGCCCTGCCCCAGCTCTTCGCAGGACTGCGCGACTCCGGCGACGAAGTCCCGCGCCGCCGGATCGCTGAAGAAGTAAGTGAGCGGCTCGGCCATCACGAGGCCGACCGCGCCGGCCTTCCGGGTGCGCAGCGAGCGCGCCACCGGGTCGGGACCCGCGTACCCCAGCCGCTTGGCCGTCGCGAGCACGCGTTCGCGTAGGTCGGCCGAGAGTTGATCCGGCCGGTTGAAGGCGTTGGAGATCGTGGTGCGCGAAACCTTCAGTTCGTCCGCCAACGACGCCAGAGTCGCACGCCGGCGTGGTGCGGGACTCACAATCGGTGACGCTACAGCGAATCCGGATGCGCGCCTAAGCGGCTTCCACTCGCCGCTTTGTAATGGAAACGATTTTCATTAGTATTGTGGGTCGGCCGACCGGCCGGCGAGAGGACATCGGACGCACGCATGGCGCTGACGCGGGGACGAATCGCGGTGGCCGGCGCGCTGCGCTGGCTGCCCGCCGTGCTGATCCTGCTGGCCGCGGGCACGGGCTGCGGCGGCCCGGCACACCCGCGGGCGGCCGCCATCGTCGCCTCGACCGGCGTCTGGGGCAGCGTGGCTAGCGCCGTCACCGGCCGTCACCTCGCGGTCAAGTCCATCCTGACCGGGGGCGACACCGACCCGCACTCCTATCAAGCCAGCCCCGCGGACGCCGCGGCCATCACCGACGCCACCCTGGTGGTGTACAACGGTGGCGGTTATGACCCCTGGGTGGACCAGGTGCTCGCCGGCCACCCCGGCGTGAAAGCGATCGGCGCCTATTCGTTCCACAGGGACTCGGCCGAGCAGCCGGCCAACGAGCACGTCTTCTACGACCTCGACGTCGCCAAATCGGTCGCCTTCGCGATCGCCGACCGTGTGGCCGCCATCGATCCCGCCAACGCCGCCGACTACCGGGCCAACGCCGCGGGCTTCTGCCGCGGCGCCGACGCGATCGCCATCTCCGAACACGCCATCGCCAGCGCCTACCCCGGCACGGGGGTCATCGCGACCGAACCCGTCGGCCACTACCTGCTGGAGGCGTCCGGTCTGGTCAACCGCACACCGGCCGCCTTCACCGCGGCCAACGAGAACGAGACGGACCCCTCGCCTGCCGACATGGCGTTCGTGCTCGACCTGATCGACCATCGTCAGGTGTCGGTGGTGCTGGTCAACCCGCAGACGTCGACCCCCGCGATCAACGGCGTGCGGGACGCCGCGCGGCGCGCGGGCGTGCCGGTGACCGAAGTGAGCGAGACCCTGCCCGACGGCACGGATTACCTGACGTGGCAGCGCAACACGGTCAACCAGCTGCTGGCCGCGCTCCAATCGCGCCGGTCAGTGCAACCGTGAGCCTCGACGCGGTCCGCGCGGTCGACAGCCGACCGGATACCGTCTCGCTGCGCGGTGCGCGGCTGGCGTTCGGCGACCGGGTGCTGTGGGACCACCTTGACCTGTCCGTGTCACCCGGCGAATTCATCGCCGTCCTCGGCCCCAACGGCAGCGGCAAGACGTCGTTGCTGAAGGTGCTGCTGGGGCAGCTGCCGTTGTCCGCCGGTGTCGCGTTGGTGGACGGAGAGCCGATGCACTCCGGCAGCGGACGCGTCGGCTACGTGCCGCAACACCGACCGATGGACTCCGACGTGATGCTTCGGGGACGCGACCTGGTTCGGCTCGGCGTCGACGGGCATCGTTGGGGCGGCATGCCGCGCAGATCCGCCGACCGCGCCCGCCGCCGCGCGACCGTGGCCGAGGCGCTGCGACAGGTCAACGCCGAACACTTGGCGGACGTCCGGGTGGGCGTGATGTCCGGCGGCGAGCTGCAGCGGATCCGCGTCGCGCAGGCGCTGGTCAGCGACCCGATGCTGCTGCTGTGCGACGAGCCGCTGCTGGCCCTGGACCCGGCGAACGCCAAGCTGGTGTCCGCGCTGATCGACCGTCGCCGCCGGGATGCCGGGACCGCCGTCATCGTCGTCACCCACGACCTCAACGCGATCCTGCCGTACGTCGACCGGCTGATTTATCTGGTCGACGGACGGTTCCGGATCGGCACCGTCGACGAGGTGATGACCACCGAGACGCTCTCGACGCTCTACCGAGCCGACATCGCGGTGGTCAAGGTCAAGGACCGCTACGTGGTGGTCGGTGAGACGACCGACTGGGCCCACGGTGAATAACCGGCTGACCGGCGTGCTGGCCCACCTGCTCGACTTCGACGTCACCGCCCACCTACTGCGCCACGACTTCGTCCAGCAGGCGCTGCTCGCCGCCGCGCTGCTTGGCCTGGTGGCCGGGCTGATCGGGCCGTTCATCGTGATGCGGCAGATGTCGTTCGCCGTGCACGGCTCGAGCGAACTGTCGTTGACGGGAGCGGCTTTCGCGCTGCTGGTCGGCGTCGAGGTGGGGCTGGGCGCCCTGGTCGGCAGCGCTTTGGCGGCCGCGCTGTTCGGCGTGTTGGGCCGGCGGGCCCGCGAACGCGACTCGGTCATCGGCGTGGTGCTGGCCTTCGGGCTGGGCCTGGCGGTGCTGTTCATCTACCTCTACCCGGGCCGGACCGCGACCAGTTTCGCGTTGCTCACCGGGCAGATCGTCGGCGTCGGCTACACCGGGCTGGGCATGCTGGCCCTGGTCTGCCTGCTCGTCCTTGCCGTCATCGCGACGTGCTACCGCCCGCTGTTGTTCGCCACCGTCGACCCCGACGTCGCGGCGGCCCGCGGCGTGCCGGTTCGGGCGCTGGGCATCGTGTTCGCCGCCCTGGTTGGCGTGGTGGCCGCGCAGGCCGTGCAGATCGTGGGTGCGCTGCTGGTGATGTCGTTGCTGATCACGCCGGCGGCGGCGGCCGCCCGGGTGGTGGCCTCGCCGGCGGCGGCGATGGTGGCCTCGGTCGTCTTCGCCGAGGTCTCCGCCGTGGGCGGCATCGTGCTGTCGCTGGCGCCCGGCGTACCGGTGTCCGTCTTCGTCGCGGGGATTTCCTTCCTGATCTACCTGGTCTGCTGGTCGCTGGGGCGTCGACAGGAGGTCGCCGCCTAAGCTGGTCGGCACAGACGGGCCCGCGTCCGAAAGGCTCTGGTGCGTAGGCAAATCGCGATCGTCCTGCAGGCGGCGTTGTGCGCCCTCACGGCCGGCTGCACCACCGTCGTCGGCGGAAGCGCCGCGCCCGCGGACACCCGCGGTCCGCTGTCGCAGGCCCCGGTGGCCGTCACCGCCCTGGACGGGCTGCTGCTCGACGACGGCAAAGTCAACGACATCCTGGGTGCGGGAATGCGGCTCCGGTATCGCACGCCGGACATGTGGGACTCCAGCCAGACGTTCAGCGAGAGGAGCTGCCTGGCCATGGCCGGGCCCGCCCAACAGGCCGTATACGCGGACACCGGCTGGACCGCGGTGCGCGGCGAACGACTCGACGACAGCTATGACGACCCCAATGTGCGCAACGACTCCGTCAACCAGGCCGTGATCTCCTACCCAACGGCCAGGCAGGCCAACGCGTTCTACGACGCATCGGTCCGGAGGTGGTCGGCCTGCGCCAACCGCCGATTCGTCGACCGTCCCCCGGGGCAGCCCGAGATCGCGTGGGCGGTGGCCGATTCCCACAAGGTGGGCGGCACGCTGAGCACGTCGGAAGAGCAGGTCGGTAGCCCGGATGGCTGGCGGTGCCAGCGTGCGCTCACCGCGCGCAACAACATCGTCATCGACGTGGCCGCCTGCGGGTCCTTCCTGCCCGGGGCGGCCGCGGTCGACGTCGCCCAGCAGATCGCGGCCGCGGTCGTCACCCGGTAGCGACGGCAAAGGCGACCGCCTCTCCGGGTGGCGACGGCGCCGCCCCATAAGCTGGACGGGTGGCCGGTATCGACCTAAACGCCGACCTGGGCGAAAGCTTCGGCGTCTGGCGCCTGGGTGACGACGACGCGATGCTGGGGATCGTCACCAGCGCCAACGTGGCGTGCGGGTTTCACGCCGGGGACCCCGCCGGCCTGCTGCGGGTCTGCCGCTCGGCCGCCGAGCGCGGCGTCCGCATCGGGGCGCAGGTGAGCTATCGCGACCTGGCCGGGTTCGGCAGGCGCTTCATCGACGTCGCCGCCGAGGACCTGATCGCCGACGTGGCGTATCAGATTGGCGCGCTGCAGGCGCTCGCCGGCGCGGCCGGCTCGGCCGTGTCCTACGTCAAACCCCATGGCGCGCTGTACAACACGATTGTGACCGACCGCGACCAGGCGGCCGCGGTCGCCGAGGCGGTGCGGATGGTGGACCCGGCGCTGCCGGTGCTGGGCATGGCGGGTTCGGCGTTCTTCGACGAGGCCGCGTTCCGCGGTCTGCGCACGGTGGCCGAGGCGTTCGCCGACCGCGCCTACCGGCCGGACGGCCAGTTGGTTTCCCGCCGCGAACCCGGCGCGGTGCTTGCAGACCCGGCGGCGATCGCCGACCGCGTGGTCGGCATGGTGACCTCCGGCCGGGTCACCGCCATCGACGGCACCCCGGTCACGATCACCGCGGAATCGGTTTGCGTGCACGGCGATTCGCCCGGCGCGGTGCAGATCGCGGAGGCCGTGCGCGACGGGCTGGAGGCCGCGGGCGTCGAGATCGGGGCGTTCAGCTGATGCGGCTCAAACTCGGTCGGCCCGACATCGCGCGGTATGCGGATCGGTTCGACGCGCCGCCCGCCAGAGCCGGGGCCCTATCGGCGACGTGGCTGGGCGTGGCGACGCTGCTGATCGACGACGGCTCGTCGGCCCTGCTGACCGACGGCTACTTCTCCCGGCCGAGCCTGGCCCGGGTGGCCGCCGGCAAGGTGGCGCCGTCGGCCGCCCGCGTGGACGCCTGCCTGGCGCGGGCCAACGTGTCAGCGCTGGAGGCGGTCATCCCGGTGCACACCCACATCGATCACGCGCTGGATTCCGCGCTCGTCGCCGACCGCACCGGCGCGCGACTGGTGGGCGGGCGGTCGGCGGCCAACGTCGGGCGTGGCTACGGGCTGCCCGAGGACCGTATCGTGATCGCCACCAGCGGTGAGCCAATGACGTTGGGCGCGTACGACGTGACCCTGGTGGAGTCCCATCATTGCCCGCCGGACCGCTTTCCCGGCACGATCGACACGCCGCTGACCCCGCCGGTCAAGGCGTCCGCCTACCGCTGCGGGGAGCCCTGGTCGACGTTGGTCCACCACCGGCCGACGGACCGGCGGTTGCTGATTCAGGGCAGCGCCGGATTCGTCAAGGGTGCGCTGGCCGGTCACCACGCCGATGCCGTCTACCTGTCGGTCGGGCAGTTGGGACTACAGCCCAGGTCGTACTTGACCGACTACTGGACCGAGACCGTGCGCGCGGTGGGGGCGCGCCGGGTGATCATGATTCACTGGGACGATTTCTTCCGGCCGCTGTCAAAACCGCTGCGGGCCTTGCCCTACGCGGGCGACGACCTGGACTCCTCCGTCCGCATCCTCGACGAGTTGGCCGCGGCGGATGGTGTCGGGCTGCACCTGCCCACCGTGTGGCGACGCGAAAACCCCTGGGCCTGAGACGGGTTCAATACATTGACCTTGACCCTTGCGCTGGTGCTGCTGGCTGCCGTCCTGGCCTTCGCCGTCGTGCGCCCGCGGGGCCTGCCGGAGGCGGTCGCGGCGGTTCCCGCGGCCCTCATCCTGATCGCCGTCGGCGCGATATCGGTGCGTCAGGCGGCCGAGGAGGTGGCCGGGCTTTCCGGGGTGGTCGGGTTCCTGGGCGCTGTGCTGGTGCTCGCCAAGCTGTGCGACGACGAGGGCCTGTTCGAGGCGGCCGGTGCGGCGATCACGCGCGGGAGCGTCGGGTCGGGGGCGCTGCTGCGGCGGGTGTTCGTCATCGCCTCGTTGATCACCGCCGTGCTGAGCCTGGACACCGCGGTGGTCTTGCTGACCCCGGTGGTGCTGGCCGCCGTCCGTCGGCTGCGGACCCCGGTGCGCCCGTACGCCTACGCCACCGCGCACCTGGCCAACGGAGCCTCCCTGCTGCTGCCGGTGTCGAATCTGACCAATTTGTTGGCGTTTCACACCGCCCACCTTTCGTTCACCCGGTTCACGCTGTTGATGGCGTTGCCGTGGGTGGGTGTGGTGGTCACGCTCTACGCGGTATTCCGCTGGTTCTTCGCCGGCGACCTGCGCGTGCAGCCCCATCCGGAGCAACCCGGGCCGGCGCCCCGGCCGCCGGTGCTCGTGCTGGTGGTCGTGGGGCTGACGCTGGCCGGGTTCGCCGTGGCCCAGTCCGTCGACGTGGACCCGGCCTGGGTCGCCCTCGCGGGCGCGGCGGTGCTGGCGGTGCGCAGCCTGAGCCGCCGGCATACCTCGGTGGTCGACATCGCGCGGTCGGCCCACGTGTCGTTCCTGGTGTTCGTGCTCGCGCTGGGCGTGGTCGTGCGGGCGGTGATGGTCAACGGCATGGACAAGGCGATGTCGGCGGTGCTGCCGTCCGGTTCGACGCTGCCGGCATTGCTCGCCATCGCGGCGGTGGCCGCCGTGCTGGCCAACGTGGTCAACAACCTGCCCGCCACCCTGGTGCTGCTGCCACTGGTCGCGCCGAGCGGGCCGGTCGCCATCCTGGCCGTGCTGCTCGGGGTCAACATCGGACCGAACCTGACCTACGTCGGTTCGCTGTCGAACCTGTTGTGGCGGCGGGTGCTTCGCCAGCACGACGTCGACGCCGGCGTCGGCGAATACACCCGCCTCGGGGTGTGTACCGTGCCGGTGTCCCTGGTGCTCGCGGTGCTCGCACTGTGGGCGTCGGCGCGGGTGTTCGGCGCCTAGCCGATCGCCTCCCTGAACTCCACGCCCTGCTGCAGCGCCTGCGCGGCTTCGGCGATGTCCACAACGGGATAGATCTGGTAATCCAGGATCGTGGCGAATTGGCTTGTGGTCTCGACCAAGTCGGCCGGATTGTCGGATTCCACCACCGCGAATCCACCGCCGCCGTCGATGCGGCCGACGAACTGGTGATAGGTCGTGGTCTGCGGTTGAGACCACTTCGAGTACGCGGCCAGGCCCCGTCGCAGGCTTTCGTCGTTCTCGGCCGCGGTGCCGTTCAGGCGGTATGTCCACGCCACTACGTACTTCATTGCGCTCTCCTTTTCTCGTTGAGATCGCAACGGTATGACCGGTTTCCGCCAAGCGCACGAGTAGTCGCCTACTCGAATACCGTCAGTCGGACCCCGGTCCCGATCGGATGATCGACGCGAGTTCCTCGCGGGACTGGGCGCCAACCCGCTGACAGGCCCGGTAAACGTGGCCCTCCACGGTGCGCACCGACATCACCAACTTCTCGGCGATCTGACGGTTGGACAGGCCGGCCACGACCAGCTCGATGACGTCGCGCTGGCGACCCGAGAGTTTGAGACCCGCCGGAGTCCGCAACGCCGGCGTGCACAAACCGCCGCACTCCTCGGCAAGCTCGCCGGCCAATGCCGACGCATAAAGCCCGCGCTTGTGCTGCTGTCCTTCGACGAACGCGACGGAGGCCTGTGCCGCCGCGTCGGCGGCCGCGGCCCGGTCACCGATCGCCCGGTAGGCGGCCGAAACCGCGAGGAGGCCCTCACCGTTCCCTGCCCGCAGGGCCTCGGCGTGCGAAGCGATGGCATCGGCCAGCGGCAGCGCCAGCGTGTCGGCCAGCGCGCGGGCCCGTCCGGCGCCCGAGGCGTCACCCCACTGCGCCGCCGCCTGTATGCAGGCCAGTTCGTGGGTCGGCTGGCCGCGGTCGCGGGCGACTCGCGCGGCCGCCTGCGCCGTCGCCACGGCCTCGCCCAGGCGCCCGCCGGTCGCCAGCGCCCACCCGTCGGCCAGTGACAAGCCGGTATGCATGAAGAAGTAGTCGGCCGGCACGCACGATCGCGCCCCCGCGGCCGCATCGTTCGCCTCCGCGGCGTGCCCGAGCTTGCCGTGCGCCTCGGCGAGCGCGAAGTAGCTTGCCGGGCGCAAACCACTTGTGGTGGCGTGTATTTGGGCTCCGGCCAGCGCTTCGTGTACCAGCCGCACCGCGTCGGCCACCGCCCCGCGGGCCAGGTCGGCATTTCCGAGCAGCAGGGCCAGGTTCGCATAGGCCAGACCCGGGATGTCGCGCGCGGAGTCGGCCACCTCCTTTGCGAAGCCGACGAATTCGTCGATGCGGCCCGTCAGCCGGCATGCCCGGCCGTACACCGCGCCGAACCAGAACCGCATGTGCGACGCCTCGAACGACGTCGTCGCGCGGCGCAACGCCTGCCCGGCCACGATCGCCAGGCAGTCGACCTGCCCCAACGCGCCCATGGCCATGATCAACGCAAGCGACGCCATCATCGCGTGGAAGTCCGGCAGCTGTTCCGAATCCAATGCGGCCCTTGCCCTTTCGGCGGCGACCCCGCAGCGCGCGGCGACCGCATCCAGGCACGCCTGCACCGCCAACCGCTCGGCGACCTGTGCCGGCGTCTCCTCGGCCGCGGCCAGGTCGTCGAGAATCGCCGCGGCGTCCGCCGGCCTGCCGAGCATCCAGACCAGGTTGGCCGCGCGCAGGGTCGCCCAGTAGTGGCGATCCGGCGGATCGCTTTCGGTGATCGCGCGCAACGCGCCCTCGGCCTGCTCGCCGCGGCCGAGCAGGATCAGGTTCATCGCCCGCACGCCGGCCGCCCCCGGCGCCCCGGCCTGCGCCGCGGCGTTGGCGAGCCGGTCGGCCAACTCCAGGTCCAGCAGTGTCATCGCGTGCCGCGCCGATTCCAGATACAGCCCGGGTTGCGGGTCCAGATCCGACTCGAGGCTCAGCAACGCCCGGCGCACCGTGGCCTGCATGTCTGCGTCACCGTCGCGCGCCAGCCGGGTCGCCAAGCGGCCGCGGACCTTCGACAGATACATCTCGCCCGCGCCCGCGCGGCGAAGCTCACCGAACAGCGGGTGCGCGAGCCGGGCCATCAGCCCGCCGGCGGTGCGTTCGACGTTCACCAGGCCCATGGCTTCGGCCGCCACCAAATCCTCGCGGGACACCAAGTCGCACAACACGTCAACGGGCAGCGGCTCACATTGCGACAGCGTGTCGACCACCAGCGCCACCGGCGGGCTCAGGCGGCCAAGCTGGCGTCCCACCGTGTCGGACAAGCTGGCCGAGACCGCGACGTCGCCGTCCCACATCCACACCCCGGCCACCTGCCGCACCCGCCCGGCCGCCATCTGATCGCTCAGCAGCTGCCGAAGAAACAGCGTGTTCCCCCCGGTGAGCCGCCGGAACCGCTCCGCACAACGCGCATCCACCGGGCCGCCTAGCGTGCGCTCGATCACCTCGCGCGTCGCCGTGGCCGAAAGTGGCTCCAGATCCAGGCGATGGAGCAAACCGTCCTTCCACAGCGCCGTCACCGCATCGGGCTCTTCGCTGCCGGAGCGGACCGTGACCACCAGCCGGACCCCGCCGGACTGCGCCAGCTGGTGAATCACAAGCGCGGACAACCCATCCAGCAGGTGCGCGTCGTCGACTCCGACCACCACTCGGCCGCGGCGTTGCCGCGCGACAAACGACTCGATCACGCGCCGGACGCTGGTCAGCGGATCCGACATGCCTTCGCCCAGTAGGCCGATGAACGCCCCGAGTGGCAACGACTGGGCCGATTGGGTGCCGACGATCCACTGGATGCGTTCGCCCGATGCCCCGGCACGCCGCAGCGCTTCGCGGGCCAACCGAGTCTTGCCCAGCCCGGCGGCGCCCGCGATCAGCACCCCGGAGTGCTGGTCAGCCCCGCTCAGGGCGCGGCGAATGGTTGCCAACTCGCTGTCGCGCCCAATCAGCTGGTCGCCGCCGATCACGCGGCGACTATATCCGCGCGGCGGCACCGCGCGGGCCGGATTGCCACCGTTTCGCGTGCGCGTCGACCGGCCGGTGTCCGGCGGGCGATCCCAACTCGCGTACCCGACTACGCTATCGGCGCCCGCCGAGCGCTGTGAGCATGGCATTTGTCAGCCAGCGGTCAGAAAGGCGGAGTGCCATGTCCGACATCAAGACCAAGATCGGCAGTCACGCGGTGGTGTTGGGGGCGAGCATGGCCGGTTTGCTGGCCGCGCGATCGCTTGCCGACTTCTTCGACACGGTGACGGTCGTGGAGCGTGACCCGCTGCCCGACGCGCACGCCCCTCGCCGCGGGGTGCCGCAGGGCCGGCACCTGCACGCCCTGCTGGCCCGGGGAGCACAGGTGATCGAGGGGATGTTCCCCGGCGTCCTCGACGAGATGGTCAGCGACGGCGCGCGCCACTTCGACGGCCATGACCTCTCCGAGCTCTACTACGACATCGGCGGGCACCTGATGGCGCGGCGCGGCAGCGCCCCCGGGCTCACCGCCTACAGCGCGACGCGGCCCTTCCTCGAAGACCACGTCCGCACCCGGCTGCGCGAGATTCCCAACGTCACCCTGCTCGACGAGCACTTCATCCTCGGCCCGGTGTCGACCCCGGACCGTCGCCGCGTCACCGGAGTGCGGGTGGTCTGCGGGCGCACCGGCGAGCCCATCACGCTGCCCGCCGACTTGGTCGTCGATGCCACCGGGCGTGCCGCCCGCACCCCGACCTGGCTGGACCACCTGGGGTATGAGCGCCCGCGTGAGGATCGCGTCGACGTCCAGCTGACCTACGCGAGCCAAGCGCTGCGCATGAGGGCGGAGGCGCCGCGGGAGCTGGGCTTCCTCGTCGGCATCGTGCCGGGCAGGCCGAGGGGTTGCGGGCTGCTGCACTGCGAGGACGACACCTGGCTGCTCACCGTGATGGGGGTGGCCGGCCACGAGCCCACGGGGCTCGACCTCGCCGAGATGTGTGATTTCGTCGCGGACTGCGCGCCGGCGCACCTGCTCGCCGCGGTGCGGGCCGCCGAACCCATCGGGGATCCGGTGCGCCACCGGACGCCGTGCAGCCGATGGCGCCGCTACGACAAGCTGCGGCGCTTCCCCGAGGGTCTGCTGGTCATCGGCGACGCGATCTGCAGCTTCAACCCGGTCTACGGCCAGGGCATGACGGTCGCCGCGCTCGAGGCGTTGGCGCTGCGCGACTGCCTGTCCGCCGGCACCGACGATCTGGCCCGGCGCTTCTTCCGCGCCGCGGCGGCGCCGATCCGCCAGGCCTGGCAGCTGTCGACCAACCCCGACCTTGCCCTGCCCGAAATCAACGGCACCCCACCGCTGGTCGCGCGGGTGTTCAACAAGTACGTCGACCGGGTCCTGACGGCGGCCGAAACCGACACCGCGGCGCTGAATCAGTTCATCAGGGTGACCTCGCTGGTCGAACCCGCGACGCGGTTGTTGCGCCCGAACATGATCTGGCGCGCCGCCCGCGGGCGCCGGCCCGGCATCGATTCCCCGGTCGCGCCCGCCGGCGCCCTGGTGGACGCGGCGCCCTGACGCTAAGTCCGGTGGTAGGCGGGCGGCAGCGGCATCCCGAGTTCGGTCAGCACGCGGCGCAACAGCGTCGGGTAGTCGGTGATGAGCCCGTCGACCCCGTCGGCGATCAGTTCGCGCATGGTGGCCGCATCGTCGACCGTCCACGGGATCACCTGCAGCCCAAGCGCATGCGCGCGATCGACGTAGGACCCGCCGGTGACCAGCTGGTACCGGGGCGAGACGATGTCCGCGCCCACCAGCTTCGCCCCGACCATCGGGTCACCTATGGCGGCGGGGTTCTCACCCGCCGGCCACGGCGAACCGGGCGCCCAGGTCTCTTCGTTGTACAACGCCACCAACGGGATCGACGGCTCGGCCCGGCGAACCAACGGCAGGGTCCGCCAGTCGAAGCTCTGGATCTCCACCTGGCCGACCTTGCCGGCCGAGCGCACGGCGGCCAGTATCACGTCGACGAACTGTTGGGGCTCGGCCGAAGTCCCGGGGTGGTCGGCCGCCACCTTCGTCTCGATGTTGTAGCGAACCGCGGCGTGGTAGGAATCGGCAAGCGCAAACACCTCCGGTAGGACGGCTATCTTGTTGCCCCGCACCACCTCGGCGTCGGGAAACTCGGCCAGCCGGCGTCCGCAGTCCAGGGTGCGGATCTGGGACACAGTGAGCTCGTGCACCAACTTTCCGACGTAGGGGTACTGCGGATCACCGGCGAACGCGGGGCCGGTGTCGGCGCACTTCTCTGCGTCGATCGTCGGGTCGTGCCACACCAGCGGTTGCCCGTCTCGGGTGATGTTGATGTCGAGTTCGAGTGTGCTGACGCCCAATTCGAGCGATTTCGCGAAGGCCCGCAGCGACTCCTCGGTGGTCTCGCCTCGGCCGCCGCGGTGGGCCTGCAGGTCGAATCCGTCGACTTGGGCGGCCGCCGCGGGCGACGCGAGGAGACCGACCACGGCCAGGACCGCGCCGAGGCGCGCGGGCCAGCGGCGCACTGGAGTTAAACCCTGCGCTGCCGGGCGATCTCGGCGAGCACCACCCCGGCGGCCACCGAGGCGTTCAGCGATTCGGCGTGCCCGGCCATCGGGATGGACACGACTTCGTCGCAGTTCTGCCGCACCAGCCGCGACAGTCCCTTGCCCTCCGAGCCGACGACCACCACCAGCGGGTCGGCGCCGTCCAGGTCGTCGACCACGGTGTCGCCTTCGGCGTCCAGGCCGATAACCCGGATCCCGCGGTCGGCCCAATCCTTCAGCGTCCTGGTGAGATTGGTGGCCCTAGCCACCGGGATGCGGGCCGCGGCTCCCGCGCTGGTGCGCCAGGCGACCGCCGTCACCGACGCCGAACGCCGCTGCGGGATCAGCACGCCGTGTCCGCCGAACGCCGCGACCGAACGCACGATCGCGCCCAGGTTGCGCGGATCGGAGATGTTGTCCAACGCCACCAGCAGCGCGGGCGGGGAGTTGATCGCGGTCGCCAACAGGTCGTCCGGGTGGGCGTAGTTGTACGGCGGGACCTGCAGCGCGATGCCCTGATGCAGGTGGTTGCTCGTCATCCGGTCCAGGTCGGCGCGCGGCACCTCGAGGATCGAGATGCCCGAATCCGCTGCGCGGGCGACGGACTCGGTGACCCGCTCGTCCGCGTCGGTGCCCAGGGCCACGTAGAGCGCCGTCGCCGGGACGCCGGCGCGCAGGCACTCCAGCACCGGGTTGCGGCCGAGCACCGTTTCCGTCTCGTCGGTGGGCCGCTTGGTGGGACGCCGCGCCGGCGACTGGGCGCGCTTGGCGGCGGGATGGTTGGGTCGCAGGTGCGCCGGGGGTGTCGGACCGCGCCCCTCCAGCGCGCGCCGGCGCTGGCCGCCCGAGCCCACGGTGGGCCCCTTCTTGGTGCCCGCCTTGCGTATTGCGCCGCGCCGGCGCGAATTGCCGGCCATTTACGGGGTCTGACCTGCCTGCAGCGACCACTGCGGCCCGTCGGCGGTGTCGGTGACCTCGATGCCGGCGAGCTTCAGCCGGTCCCTAATCTCGTCGGCGAGCGCCCAATTGCGTTGCTCGCGGGCCTTTTCCCGATTCTCCAGTTCGGCCCGCACCAGCACCTCGACCGCGGCGAGCGCGGCCGACGTCTCGTCGCGGGTTTCCCAGCGCTCGTCGAGCGGGTCGCAGCCGAGGATCCCCATCATGGCGCGGATCGACCGGGCGTGTTGCAGGGCCCCGTCGTGGTCGCCGGAGTCGAGGGCCCGGTTGCCCTCGGCCCGGGCGTGGTGCACCTCGGCCAGTGCTGCCGGGACCGCCAAGTCGTCGTCGAGCGCCTCGGCGAACCGCGAAGTCCACTCGCCCGGCTCGACGCCGCCGACCCGAACGCGGACACGGTGCAGGAATTCCTCAACGCCCACATAGGCTTTCACCGCGTCCTGTAGGGCGGTGTCGGAGAATTCCAGCATCGAGCGGTAGTGCGCGCTGCCCAGGTAGTAGCGCAGCTCCGCCGGCCGGACGCGCTGCAGCAACGCCGGGATGGCCAGCACGTTGCCCAGCGACTTGCTCATCTTCTCGCCGCCCATGGTGACCCAGCCGTTGTGCAGCCAGTAGCGGGCGAATCCGTCGCCGGCGGCGCGGCTCTGCGCGATCTCGTTCTCGTGGTGCGGGAAAATCAAATCCATGCCGCCGCAATGGATGTCGAATTCGGGCCCCAGATAGGTGCGTGCCATCGCCGAGCATTCCAGGTGCCAGCCCGGACGCCCGCGGCCCCAGGGCGAGGGCCACGACGGCTCGCCGGGCTTCTCGCCCTTCCAGAGGGTGAAGTCACGCTGGTCACGCTTGCCGGTCGCCACGCCCTCGCCCTGATGGACGTCGTCGACCTTGTGCCCCGACAGTTGCCCGTACTCGGGATAGCTCAGCACGTCGAAGTAGACGTCCCCGCTCGCCGCGTAAGCGTGGCCGGTTTCGATCAGGCGGTCCATTAATTCGACCATCTGGGTGATGTGCCCGGTGGCGCGGGGTTCCGCGGACGGCGGCAGCACGTCCAGGGCGTCGTAGGCGGCGCTGAACGCGCGCTCGTAGGTGGCCGCCCACTCCCACCACGGCCGGTCCGCCGCCGCGGCCTTGGCCAGGATCTTGTCCTCGATGTCGGTGACGTTGCGGATGAACGCGACGTCACAGCCGCGCGCCATCAGCCAGCGGCGCAGGATGTCGAAGGCCACGCCGCTGCGGACATGGCCGATGTGCGGCAGGCCCTGGACGGTGGCGCCACACAGGTAGATGGAGACGTGGCCCTCGCGCAGCGGGACGAAATCACGCACGGCGCCGGCTGCCGTGTCGTGTAGCCGCAAGCGGGCGCGATCGGTCACGACGTGCCAGCTTACCGGGTGGTTCGCCGTCGCCCGGCGCTGCGCGCCCTAGCCGCCGGGGACGACCAACGCGGTGGCAATGGCGGCGCGGCCCTCACCGCGACCCGTCAGGCCCAGCCCGTCGGTCGTCGTCGCCGACACCGAGACCGGTGCCCCCAGCAGCTCCGAGAGCACGCGCTGCGCCTCGGCGCGCCGCGGACCGACTCTCGGCTGGTTGCCGACCAGCTGGACGGCGGCGTTTCCGACGCGGAAACCGTCTCGCGTCACCAACTCGGCGACGTGGCGCAGCATGTCGGCACCGCTGACGCCCTTCCACCGCGGCTGGTCGACTCCGAACACGGCGCCGATGTCGCCCAGACCGGCGGCCGACAACAGCGCGTCGCACAGCGCGTGCGCGCCCACGTCGCCGTCGGAGTGGCCGGCGCAGCCGT
Source organism: Mycobacterium sp. E3305 (assembly GCF_001666785.1). Taxonomy (NCBI): domain Bacteria; kingdom Bacillati; phylum Actinomycetota; class Actinomycetes; order Mycobacteriales; family Mycobacteriaceae; genus Mycobacterium; species Mycobacterium sp. E3305. The sequence continues at coordinate 17,925 of NZ_LZJA01000012.1, forward strand.
CGGCGTCGGGGAAGAGCAGGCCCACCAGCCAGCAGGGCCGGCCCGGCTCGATCGGGTGCACGTCGACGCCCAGCCCGACGCGCGGCACGCCGTTCACCGGCGCACGATCGCTTCGGCCAGCACCAGGTCGAGCGGAGTGGTGATCTTGAACGCCAGCGGGTCGCCGTCGACGACCTGGACCTGGCCCCCGACATGCTCGACGAGCGAAGCGTCGTCGGTGAACTCGGCCGTGCCGGCCCGTTGATACGCGCGCAGCAGCAGGTCGAGCGCGAAGCCCTGCGGGGTCTGCACGGCGCGCAGGCCGGCCCGCTCGGGCGTGCCCAGGACCACACCGTTGGCGTCCACGGCCTTGATGGTGTCATGCAGCGGCAGCGCGGGCACGACGGCGTCGTGCCCGGCCCGTAGGGCGTCCACCACGCGCAGGATCAGCGCGGGGGGTGTCAGGGCGCGGGCGGCGTCGTGCACCAGGACGAACTGGGGGTCACCGGCGACGGCCGCCAGCGCCAGGCTCACCGAGGTCGTGCGGTCGGCCCCGCCTGCGACGACCGTCGCCCGTTCGCCCAGGGATCGCTTGGCCTCGTCGACCATGGGCGCCGGGACGGCGACCACCACGTGGTCGACGACTTCGGAGGCCAGCAAACCGCCGACGGCGCGGTCCAGCAGGGTGCGCCCGTCAACCTCGCAAAATGCCTTCGGAATGCCGGCGCCGAGTCGTTCCCCCGACCCTGCGGCCGGAACCACTGCGACGACCGTGCCCGAGGAGTCGGTCCCCGTGACCACCGAAGCGTCAGGGCCTTCAGGAAGCGGCGGCCAGAACCTCGTCGAGGATGGTTTCCGCTTTGGCGTCGTCGGTGCTCTCGGCGAGGGCCAATTCACCGACCAGAATCTGGCGGGCCTTGGCCAGCATGCGCTTCTCACCGGCGGACAGGCCGCGTTCCTGGTCGCGACGCCACAGGTCGCGTACTACCTCGGCCACCTTGTTGACGTCACCGGAGGCCAGCTTCTCGAGGTTGGCCTTATACCGGCGCGACCAGTTGGTGGGCTCTTCGGTGTGGGGAGCGCGCAGAACCTGGAAGACCTTGTCGAGGCCTTCCTGGCCCACGACGTCGCGGACACCCACGTATTCGGCGTTCTCGGCAGGCACTCGAACTGTCAGGTCTCCCTGCGCCACCTTCAAGACGAGATATTCCTTTTGTTCCCCTTTGATGGTGCGGGTTTCAATCGCCTCGACTAACGCAGCACCGTGATGCGGGTAAACAACGGTGTCGCCGACCTTGAAGATCATCTGATTCGAGCCCCTTTCGTTACTTCAGTCTAACACGGCCGCCCAATCGCGCGCGGAGCAACGATGCAGGTCAGGGGCACAACACGCGCAGATTAGGGGTTGACAGGGGGAGCAGAACGTGCAGTGACGCACATTACCCCTGCCTTATTCCGGCCCTGAGAGCGGCCCCTGAGCGCCCCGACGGAGCACCGGATATGGCCTCCCTGGCTGGTCCCAAGCCCCGCGCTACCGCGCGCGAAACCTTCCTACTACTGTGCATAGTTGCATCCGTCGAACCGGCCCAGCAGGAGGCATTGAGTGAACCGCTTCGAGATCGGCCTCCCCCTCCGCGCGCCGGCGCTGACCATCCGGGCGTCGCTCGTCGGCCTCATCGCGGTGGTCGCGATGCTCCTCAGCGGCTGCGGGGCCGGCCAGGTCTCGCAGATGGCCGTGCAGGAGCCCGCGATCAACGGCAACAAGGTGACCATCAACAATGTGGCGCTGCGCGACATCCGCATGCAGGCGCCGCAGACGGGCGCCTTCGTGCAGCCCGGGCAGGCGGTGGACCTCCTGCTGGTGGCCATCAACCAGTCGCCGGACATGCCGGACAGGCTGGTGAGCATCACCAGCGACGTCGGCTCGGTGACCCTGAGCGGCGATGGTCGGCTGCCCCCGGGCGGCATGTTGTTGATCGGCACGCCGGAGGGCCAGAAGGTGGCGCCCGGCCCGATGGGCTCGAGCAACGCGGCCAAGGCGACCGTGATGCTGGCCAAGCCGATCAGCAACGGGTTGCTGTACAACTTCACGTTCAATTTCGAGAAGGCCGGTCAGGCCACGGTGCTGGTGCCGGTTTCGGCCGGGCTGGCCCCCGCGCAGCCAAGCTAGGCGGCGGCGACCGCCTGTCATAGCCGGGATTTGTCGTACCGGCTCGATACCGTCATGGCGTGGCAAATCCGCGCTCCCAATATCGCTGCTCCGAATGCCAGCACGTCACGGCGAAGTGGGTGGGCCGCTGCATGGAGTGCGGCACCTGGGGAGCGGTGGACGAGGTGCCGGTGCTGAGTGCGGTCGGCGGCCGTCGCGCGGCCGTCGCGGCCGCTTCGGCCTCGCGGCCGGTCCCGATCACTTCCGTCGAGCCCAACGCCAGCCGGCACCGCTCGACCGGGATCGGCGAGCTCGATCGGGTGCTCGGGGGCGGCGTGGTGCCCGGTTCGGTCACGCTGCTGGCGGGCGATCCGGGCGTGGGCAAGTCGACGCTGCTGCTCAAGGTGGCCCACCGCTGGGCGCTTTCGGGCCGGCGTGCGCTGTACATCTCCGGTGAGGAGTCGGCCGGGCAGATCCGGCTGCGCGCCGACCGGACCGGCTGCGGCGCCGACGAGGTCTACCTGGCCGCCGAATCCGACGTGCACACGGTGCTGGACCACATCGCGACGGTGCAGCCCGCGCTGGTGATCGTCGACTCCGTGCAAACCATGTCCACCACCGAGGCCGACGGCGTCGCCGGTGGCGTCACTCAGGTGCGCGCCGTCACCGCCGCCCTGACCGCGGCCGCGAAGGCCAACGGCGTCGCGCTGATCCTGGTCGGCCACGTCACCAAGGACGGGGCCATCGCGGGACCGCGCTCGCTGGAACACCTTGTCGACGTGGTGCTGCATTTCGAGGGTGACCGCAACGGGTCGCTGCGGATGGTTCGGGGCGTCAAGAACCGATTCGGCGGGGCCGACGAGGTTGGCTGTTTCCTGTTGCACGACAACGGGATCGAGGACGTGTCGGATCCGTCGAACCTCTTCCTCGATCAGCGGCCCGCGCCGGTCGCCGGGACCGCGATCACCGTGACGCTGGACGGCAAGCGACCGCTGATCGGGGAGGTGCAGGCGCTGCTCGCGACGCCGGGGGGCGGCTCGCCGCGCCGCGCCGTCAGCGGGATCGACCACTCCCGGGCGGCGATGATCAGCGCCGTGCTGGAGAAGCACGGCAGGCTGGCCGTCGGTGTCAACGACATCTACCTGTCCACCGTGGGCGGCATGCGGTTGACCGATCCCTCCTCGGATCTGGCCGTCGCGATGGCGCTGGCGTCGGCCTACGCCGACCTGCCGCTGCCGACGACCGCGGTGATGATCGGCGAGGTGGGGCTGGCGGGCGACCTGCGACGGGTCGGCGGCATGGAACGGCGGCTGGGCGAGGCCGCGCGTCAGGGGTTCAGCATCGCGCTCATCCCCGACGGCGACGACCCGCGGCGCGAGATCGTGCCGAATGGGATGCGGGCGCTGCGCGCACCGACCATCGCCGCGGCGCTGCAACACATGAAAGCCATCGCCCGGCCGCGCACTGGCTGGACGCAAAACGCCCCGGGGCCGCACAATGACACGCTGTGACTCGTCCGACACTGCGTGAGACCGTCGCCCGCCTTGCGCCGGGGACCGGGCTGCGCGACGGCCTGGAGCGCATCCTGCGCGGCCGCACCGGTGCGCTGATCGTCCTCGGCAACGACGAGAACGTCGAGGCCATCTGTGACGGCGGCTTCGCCCTCGACGTCCGGTACGCGCCGACCCGGCTGCGGGAGCTGGCGAAGATGGACGGCGCCGTGGTGCTGTCCACCGACGGCAGCCGCATCGTGCGGGCCAACGTGCAGCTGGTGCCGGATCCGTCGATACCTACCGACGAATCGGGAACGCGGCATCGCTCGGCGGAACGGGCGGCGATTCAGACCGGTTATCCGGTGATCTCGGTCAGCCATTCGATGAACATCGTGACCGTCTACGTGGGCGGTGAACGCCACGTGGTGGCCGATTCCGCGACCATCCTGTCCCGGGCCAACCAGGCGATCGCGACCCTGGAGCGGTACAAGACCAGGCTCGACGAGGTCAGCAGGCAGCTGTCGCTGGCCGAGATCGAGGACTTCGTCACGCTGCGCGACGTCATGACGGTGGTGCAGCGGCTCGAGCTGGTGCGGCGGATCGGCCTGGTGATCGACGACGACGTCGTCGAGCTGGGCACCGACGGGCGTCAGCTGCGGCTGCAGCTGGACGAGCTGCTGGGCGGCAACGACATCGCGCGGGAATTGACCGTCCGCGATTACCACGCCAGCCCGGAGCCGCTGTCCAAGGCGCAGATGACGGCGACCCTGGACGAGCTGGACTCGCTCTCGGACACCGAGCTGCTCGAACTAACCGCGCTGGCAAAGGTTTTCGGCTACCCGACCACCGCCGAGGCGCAGGACTCGGCGGTCAGCCCGCGCGGTTACCGTGCGCTGGCCAGCATCCCGCGGCTGCAGTTCGCCCACTCCGACCTACTGGTCCGATCGTTCGGGACGCTGCAGGGCCTGCTGGCTGCGAGCGCCGGCGACCTGCAATCGGTCGAGGGCATCGGCGCGATGTGGGCCCGCCACGTGCGCGAGGGACTGTCGCAGCTCGCGGAGTCGACTATCGCCGACCCGCTGAGTTAACCGGCGGGGACCGGGGCCGGTGGGGCCTCGGGCGGCGGCGCGGCCGCGGGCTGACCCGGCCCGGGCACCGGGCCCGGCGGCGGAGGCGGCTGGTTCATGATGAACGGCACCGGCTGCGAACGCAGATTGCCCAGCTGCACGACGAGGTTGTAGGTGCCCGGCCCGATCGCCGGCCGCGGCAGCGGGCAGTGCGGAGCCGACCCCATCCCCGTCCAGGTCACCGCGGTCGTCACCTGCTCGCCCGGCGTGAAGGTCTTGATCAGCGTCTCGTTGGACGGCGCGCAGTCCAGGTTCGACCACAGCCGCTTGTTGTCCAGCGAGTACACGTAGGCGGCCAGCACCGCGGCGCCGACGTCACGCTTGCACGACACCAGGCCGATGTTGGTGACGACCATGGTGAACTTCGGCTGATCACCGATGAAGTATTGCGGCGCATTGGTCAGGCCCTTGACGGCCAGCGTCGAATCGGGGCAGTCGTCGCCCTCTTTCAGCACCGGCGGCGGCTGCACCGCGGCGGTCGGGGTGGGCATCTCCGAGTTCTGCCCCTGTTGCGGCACCGGCGTGGGCTGCTCACCGGGCGCGATCGGCGGAGGCGCCTGCGGCGCAGGTGATCCCGGCTTGCTCTGAGCGGAATTGGGCTTGTCGGCACTGGCGGGCTTGGCGCCCGAGCTGTGTCCCATGAAGGCGATGACCGCGGCGACCACGATCCCTACGACGACGACCGCGACGCCCACGGCCAGGCCACGGCGCCGCCAATAGATCTCGGTGGGTAGCGGGCCACGCGGTTCCAGATCCAGCACGTTTGCAGCGTAGGCCCAGGTCACGTCGAGTTGCCTGACCCGCCCCGGCGTGTCGCGGGGTTTGCTGGCTGACGGCCGTGTTAGTGCCGGCCGCGCCGGAGCCTATTCGCCGATGTCCCCGACGTGGTCGACCAGCGCCGCGCGCCCGTCGGAAAGGTGATAGGTCGCGCCCGCCAGCGCCAGGGTGCCCGCCGCCACCCGCTCGGCGATCGCGCTCGAACGCGACACCAGCTGCGCGATCGTTTCGCGCACGTGCCGTTCCTCGAACTCGTCGACGCGACTGAGCCCGTCGCGGCGGCCCATCAGGATCGACGGCGCGACTCGCTCCACCACGTCCCGCACGAAACCGCCCGGGATCGCACCGTCGTTGATCGCGCCCAGCGCGGCCTTGACCGCACCGCAGCTGTCGTGACCCAGCACCACGATGAGCGGCACGTCCAGCACCGTCACCGCGAACTCGATGGAACCCAGCACCGCCGAGTCGATCGCCTGCCCGGCCGTGCGCACCACGAACATGTCGCCCAGGCCCTGGTCGAAAATGAGCTCGGCCGCCACCCGACTGTCGGCGCAACCGAACACGACAGCGGTGGGCTTCTGCCCTGCGGCCAGGCTGGCCCGGTGTTCGACACTCTGGCTGGGATGCTGCGGCTTTCCTGCGACGAATCGCTCGTTACCCTCTTTGAGTGCTTTCCACGCGGTTACGGGGCTGGTGTTAGGCATGGCTGACATCATGCCGCATCCGCGGGTGAACGGGCGGCCAAATATTCCGGGCGACGAGTTGCTCGAGTGGTACGAGCGATCCCGCCGCGATCTGCCTTGGCGTGAGCCCGGCGTGAGCGCGTGGCAGATCCTGGTCAGCGAGTTCATGCTGCAGCAGACGCCGGTGTCGCGGGTGCTGCCGATCTGGTCGGACTGGGTGCTGCGGTGGCCCACCCCGTCGGCCACCGCCGCCGCCAGCGCCGCCGACGTGCTGCGGGCGTGGGGCAAGCTGGGCTATCCGCGGCGGGCCAAGCGCCTGCACGAGTGCGCGACCGTTATCGCGCGCGACTACGGCGACGTGGTGCCCGAGGATGTCGACATCCTCCTGACGTTGCCGGGCATCGGCAGCTACACCGCGCGCGCCGTCGCCTGTTTCGCCTACCGGCAGTCGGTCCCGGTGGTGGACACCAACGTGCGCCGGGTGGTGGCCCGCGCCGTGCGCGGGCTGGCCGATGCCGGTTCGCCGTCGGCGGTGCGGGACATGGCCGACGTCGCTGCCCTGCTGCCCGCGGACGAAACGGCGCCGCGGTTCTCCGTCGCCCTGATGGAACTCGGCGCGACGGTGTGCACCGCGCGAACGCCGAGGTGCGGGTTGTGCCCGCTCACCCGGTGCGCGTGGCGCGACGCCGGCCATCCCCCGGCCCAGGGGCCGGCCCGGCGGGTGCAGACCTACGCGGGAACCGATCGGCAGGTCCGTGGCCGGCTGCTGGATGTGTTGCGCGCCAAGGACTCTCCGGTCACCCGGGCGGAGCTGGACGTGGCGTGGCTGACCGATACCGCCCAGCGCGACCGGGCACTGTTTTCGTTGCTGGCCGACGGCCTGGTGGCCCAGACGGCCGACGGCCGATTCGCCCTGGCGGGCGAGGCATAGTCGCGCCGATCAAAGGTCGTTGCCGGCGTAGGACTGGTTGAAGCTTTTGTTGGCCAGGGGGAAGTCGGGGACGATGGTGTCGGCCATCGCGACCGGCAGCGCGGGCCAGTTGAACCACGACGGGTCGACGATCTTGGCGCGACTGATCCGGTGGGCGGCGTCGGTTTCGACACGGTGGACGATGGTGCCGCGCCAGCCCTCGACGATGCCGATGCCACTGCGGGGGCCGTCGGTCGCCGGCAAGCTCTTTGTGTATTCGATTGGGCCGCTGTGTGTTTCGATCAGATGGCAGGCGAGTTCGGTGGAAGCCGCGAATTCGTCGCGGCGCACCGTGTAGCGGGCCAGCACGTCCCCCTCGACGGCGTCGATCTCGGTGACGGGCAGTGCGGTGGTGGGGTGTTCGATTCGGGCGTCCGTGCGAAGGCCGCTGGCACGCGCGACATAGCCCAGGCATCCGAGCGCGTGAGCGTCCTGTTGGTGCAGGACGGCGGTCCCGGCGAAGCGGTCATACACCACGGTGTTGTGCAGGGTCAGCTCGGCGACCTCGACGACCGCGGCGGCGATGCGCCGCAACGCGCCCGAATCCGGCAGCGCCCGCAGCGCCACCCCACCCGGGCGCATCGCGCCGCGCAGCAGCCGGTGGCCGGTCACCGCGTCGTTGAGTCGCAGCAGTTGCTCGCGGATGCGTTGGGCGTGCGCGTGGGCGAGGCCGAAACCGACGTCGTTGGCGAGTGCGCCCAGATCGGCGGCGTGGTTGTAGAGCCGTTCGAGTTCGACGAGCAGCGCCCGCAGCCGGTGCGCCTCGTCGGGGAGTTCGACGCCGAGTGCGTCTTCGATGGCGAGGCAGTGGGCCAGCGCGTGCGCAACAGAGGTGTCGCCGCTGACCCGTTCGGACAATTCGACCGCTCCGCCGGCCGGCCGGCCCTCGAACAGCTTTTCCATCCCGCGGTGCACGAACCACAGTCTGGCCTTGAGGCGCAGCACGGTTTCCCCGGCGACGGAGAAGCGGAAGTGGCCCGGCTCGATCAGCCCCGCGTGCACGGGGCCAACCGGGATCTCGTATACACCAGGGCCCTCGACCGTGACGAACGGGAAGTGGCCGCTGGCATCGAGTTTGGGGGCCGGCGGCGCCGTGCGGCGCATCGGATACCATTCCTCCGGCCAGTGGGCATGACGCACCAGGCGGCGCGCTTTGGGATGGCCCACGCACCGGATGCCGTACAGGTCCGTCATTTCGCGCTCGAAGCGGCTGGCCGTAAACGACATATAGGCCAGCGATCGAATGGCCGGATCGTCTTTGGGCAGCACACATTCGAGTTCGACGCGGCGGTCCGGCCGGCCGGCGAGGAACAGATAGACGACCCGGTAGGCGGCGGAGTCGTCGTGGGCGGCGACCAGGGCCAAGCGGAATCCGTTGCCCAGCAGGTCTTCCGCCGAGGCCGCCAGCCCGTCCTGGGGTAGCCTGTGGCGCTGCCATTCGGCCCTCACCGCGCTCCCCCGACGTCGCTGGCGGCGGCGGTGAACAAGCCGGTGAGCGGACCGGCTGTGACGCCGAGGGCGATCGATGCGGCGATCCCGACGACGAGGGCGGCAGAAATCGTTCGGGGAACTGCGATTTCGCGTGCTTCGGTCGGGCGGCCCAACAGGATGCGGCCCGCGTTGCGCGCCAGCGCAGCGAAGGCGACCGCAACCAGCAACATGCCCGCGGCGAGCACCCAGGCCAGCCGCGCGTCGGCGAGTGATCGAACGATGGCCAGCTCGCTGGCGAACATGGCGAACGGCGGGAGGCCGAGCAGCACGATCACGCCGACGGCAATCGACACGCCGACGATCCGGGAGCGGCGCAGCACCGCGGCGATGTCGGCGATCGCGGTGGAGCCGTGCGCCGCCTGCAGCGGGCCGCTGGCCAAGAAGAGGACCGTCTTGCCGATCCCGTGTGCGAGGACGTGCAGCAGCAGAGCGGTGATGGCCAGCGAGGTCCCGGCCGCGGCGGCGATCGCGATCAAACCCATGTTCTCCATGGACGAGTAGGCGAGCATGCGCTTGAGGTCGGTCGTCACCGTGAGCATCAGAGCGGCGACCACCAGCGTCGCCAGCCCGATCACGAGCAGGCCCGAACGCATGAAAGCGGGTCCGGTGGCGGCGCCGATGATCGGCTTGAGGCGGATCAGTACCGAGAAGGCAACCGACAGCAACACGCCGCTCATCAGCGCGGAAACCGGTGCCGGGGCCTGGCTGTGGGCGTCGGCCAGCCAGGTGTGGAACGGAAACAACCCGGCCTTGGCGCCGTAACCGATGAGCAGCAGGCCGCCTGCCAACCGGGCGATGCCGGGATCGAGCCCGCCGGCGTGCGCCGCCAGCACGTCGAGGTTCAGCGCGGCGGCGGCCGGCGCACCGGCATGCTCGGCGGCGTAGTAGAGCAGCACGGTGCCGAGGAAGGCGACGGCGATGCCGACCGAACAGATCACGACGTACTTCCAGGTTGCTTCGAGCGCGCCGCGGGTGCGGCGGTGCCCGACCAGGAAGGCGGTGATCACCGTGGTCGCCTCGATCGCGATCCAGATGACGCCGATGTTGTTGGCGCACACCGCAACAACCATCGCCGCCAGGAAGCCGGCCGTGAGGGCTCCGTAAACCCGGGCACCGCGCGGGTCGGTGTGACCGTGCGCGAGTTCGGCGTCGAGGTAGCCGATGCTGGCCCAAGTGGCCAGTGTGGCAACGATTCCGATGACGATCAGCATCGTGACGGTGAGCGCATCGAGTCGCAGCAACCCGCCTAGGGCGAACCGGGTTCCGGACCCGACGCGGACGGCGAGCGCCGCGCCGCACGCGAGCACCGTCACCGCCGAGAGCACGATCAGTGTCGCGGTCGCCCGGCGCCATCCGGCAACCAGGACGGCGACCGAAGCACCGATCGGAGTGAGGATCGCGGCGAGCAACAAAGCGGTCATCAGTCGTGCAGCTCCTGTAACGCGTCAAGGTCGGCAGCACCGAAGGCGTGAGCCAACCGCCCCGTCAGGACTCCGATCACGAGGACCGCGAACAACACGTCCAGCGAGGCGCCGAGTTCGACGATCAGCGGCACCCCTGCGGTGAGCAGGAACGCGGTGGCGGCGATCCCGTTGTCCAGCATGAGGAATCCCGCTGCCTGCGACACGGCATGCCGCCGGGTGACCATGACGAGCAATGCGATCAGGACGACGGCGGTGGCGGCCGGGACCGCGGACGTGGTCGCGGCGGGCTGCAGGTTCACCAGGGGTTGGGTGGCGGCGAACGCGGCCAGCGTGAGCGCGGCCGTGATCAGCAGCGACGTGGCGGTGTTGATGACCGGGGTGGCTTCCCGGGGCGATCGTGACTCGGCGCCGCCCGCTCGGGCCAGCAGCCGCGGCAGCACCGCGACCCGCAGGGCCAGCACGGCCACCCCGACGCCAATGAGCGCGCCGTCCCGGTCATACGCCCCGCGCAGCAGGGGGATGGCCGCCAGCGCGGCACCCTGCCACGCCAGCAGCCGGATGATGGCGGTCAGGTCGCGCCGCCACACGATCAGCACCGCGGCCAACAGCAGCCCGCCGGCGGCGAGGTCGACCAGCACCGAGAACGTCCCATACGTCATGCCGGCACCACGAAGAAGTTGGCGGCGACGACCGCGAGTAACGCCAACAGGAACGATCCGGCCAGCAGTTCGGGTACCCGGAAGAGCCGCAGCTTGGCGACGAACACCTCGACGGTGGCCAGGGATCCGGCCAACACCGCGACCTTGCCCGCCACTGCGGCCAAGCCGACGGCGACGTCGACCGCGCCCGGTCGGCCGCCGGCAATACCCCAGGGGGCGAACAGGTTTGCCAGCAGCGCCAACAGCACGGTCAGCCGCATCCCGGCCGCCCACTCCACCAGGGCCAGCCGCGGGCCGGCATACTCCAGGACCATCGCCTCGTGCACCATCGTCAGCTCCAGGTGCGTGGCCGGGTTGTCCACCGGCAGCCGTCCGGTCTCGGCGACGATCACGATCACCAGTGCGGCGAAGGCCAGGACGGCGGCCAGCGACACCACCTGGCCCGGATGGGTGATCGTATGCGCCACCAGCGCACCGAGATTCGCCGACCCCGCCGGCATGGACAGGGCGAAGACCGCAAGCAAGATGGTGGGTTCGACGAGCGCGGCGATCGTGATTTCGCGGCTGGCGCCCATGCCGCCGAACGAGGTGCCGGTGTCGATGCCGGCCAGGGTGAGCGCGACGGTGCCGACGAACAGCAGTCCGACCACGGCGAACAGGTCAGCGCTGGCGTCCAGTGGCGACCCGGTGGCGACCAGCGGTGCGATCGCGGCGATCAGCAGCGTGGTTCCGGCGACGATCGCGGGCGCGGCGGCAAACAGCAAGGTCGTCCCACGTGGGGTGATCTGTTGCTTCCCAAGCTGTTTGACGATGTCACGCCAGGGCTGCAGGATTCCGGCGCCGGCGCGGCCCTCCCAGCGGGCGCGCACCTGCCGGGTCAGGCCGACCACCAGCGGCGCCCCGGCCATGACGGCGGCGATCTGGACCGCGCCCGCGACGTAGGACAAGACATTCACCGGGCCACCACCAGCACGACGAGCACGCCGAGCGCGCCGTAGGCCAGATAAAGGTGCACGCTGCCGGTGTGGGCGCGCCGGGCCACATCCGCCGCGACCTCGACGGCTCGGATCACCGGGGTATAGCAGCGTTCCTCGATGGCATCGACGATTCTGGTCCGGTAGGTGATTTTTTCGGCCAGATATTGCGATTCGGCGCTGTGCGTGACTTCGATGTCGGTGTCGGGGCGCAGGACGTCGTCGAACACCCGTTGCAACGGCTCGGCGAACGACGTTGCGGTGTACTGCATTCGCGCGGTGAGATCCTCCGCGCCGCAAGCCCACAGCGGCAACGTGGCGGCCGACGGGCGACGGCCGCGGCGCCAGAGCGTCAGCATCGCCGCGGTCACCGTGGCCACCACGACACCGACGGCGATCGCGCCCGGGGCGATCGACCCCTGCAGGCCGGGCAGCCGCACCACGGCCCCGAGACCGGTGAATCCGATTGCGCGGGCGGCCGGTAGCGCGGCGACCGCTTGGCGCAGCGCGGGTGCGATGACCGCGGGCGCCACCGCCATCGTCAGGCAGGCCGCCGCAGCGATTGCCATGGCGGCCAGCATCGTGGGTGGCGCCTCTCGGGCGTCCGCGGCCTGATCGGAACGCGGCCGCGCCAAGAACCCGATGCCGAACGCCTTGACCATCGCCGCCACGCCCAGACCCGTGGTGAGCGCGACCACCCCCACCGCCAGCGGCGTGGTCAACGCCAAGACGGCGGAATGCCCTCGGGCCGTGTGGATCAGCGACTGCACCAGCAGCCACTCGCTGACGAACCCGGCCCCCAGCGGCAGCCCTGACGCCCCGAGCGCGGCGACCGCGAACAGGCTGGTCGTCGCCGGCATCCGGCGGGCCAGGCCGCCCAGCCGGTCGAGGTCGCGCAGCCCGGTCGCGGCCAATACCGATCCCGCGGCGAGGAAACCGAGGCACTTGAAGGCCGCATGCGCAACGAGGTGCAGCATGGCCGCCGCGGTGGCGATCGCGGCCGGCCCGCTTGCGCCGGTGGCCGCGAACAGGGTGGCGGCGCCAAGGGCCAGCGTGATCAGCCCGAGGTTCTCGGTGGTCGAATAGGCAAGCAGCCGTTTGAGATCCGTGGCCACCGAGGCCTGCACCACGCCGTAGAGGGCCGACACCCCGCCGACGACCATCAGGGCCAGACCCCACCAGCGAGGCCCGGGCCCGAGCAGCTGCAAATCGAAGCGACAAACGCCGTAGACGCCGAGGTTGATCATCGCCGCGCTCATCAGCGCCGACACCGGGCTCGGCGCCTCCGGGTGGGCCCGAGGCAGCCAGGCGTGCAGCGGCACCAGGCCGGCCTTCGAGCCGAACCCCGCCAGCGTCAACAGGAACACCGCGGTCTGCGCGCCCTGCGGTATCCGGTGCAAGTCGGCGAACCGATCTGCGCCGCCCGCCGCCGTCAACACCATCAGGCCGACCAGAATCGCCACAAACCCCAACTGCGTCATCACCGCATACACCAACGCGGCGGAGCGAACCTGCGGGCGGGTGTGGTTCGCCAGCACCAGAACCAACGACGCCACCGCCATCAACTCCCACGCCAGCAGGAACGTGGTGATCGACGCCGCCGCGGGCACCAGCAGCATCGCCGCGATGAACACGGGCAACACCGCCAGCGTCACCGGGCCCACCCGCTCGCGCCGGGCATAGCCAATCGTGTACAGCCCGACCGCGACGGCGACCGCCCCCGTGAGCGCCATGAAGAACCCGCCCAGCGGATCGAGGCTCAATTGGACCCCGGCCAGCGGCAGCAACCAACCGATGCGGACGTCGCGCGCCGATCCGAACATCCCCACGGCGCCCGCCCATAACCCGCCAGCGCCCAGCAGCGAGGTCAGCAGGCCGGCCCAGATTGATCCGGAGCCGTTGCGGGCCAACGTGTTTGGCTCGGGCGCCGCTCGGGTCGCCAGCACTGCGGTCACCTGCCGGTCACCGACCGCAGCGCCGCGACGATCTGGCTCGGTGTCGGCGGGCATCCCGGGATCTCCACGTCCACCCCCACCATTTCGCCGACCGCGCCGGCCACGCCGTAGGCGTCGGCGAAGACCCCTCGGTTGATGGCACAGTCGCCACACGCGATCACCCGACGCGGCAAAGGGATCGCCTCGAGCGTGACACGCAGCGGGTCGGCCATGTTGTGCGTTACGACGCCGGTCACCAGGAGCGCATCCGCATGTCGCGGGGAGGCCACCAGGCGGGCGCCGAACCGCTCGGCGTCATAAACCGGCCCGAACGCGCCCGCGATCTCCACCTCGCACCCATTGCACGACCCCGCGTCGACGTGCCGGATCTGAAGTGAGCCGCGCACCCCGGCGGGCGGCGTGGTCACCGGCTCCGGCGCGGGTGGCGCGGGTTCGGCGATCCGGCCGACGCGCACGGCTTTGCTGATCCAGCCCATGCGCGCTACCCCGCGCCGCCGGCGCGCAGGCCTTCCAGCATCGCCACGCGGTCGCTGAGCACCCCGGTGAGCACCTTGCGCGCCACCATGAGCAGTTCGGCGATGTCCGGGGAGGCGATCGAGTAGATCATCGTGTTGCCGTCCCGCAGCGCGTCGACGACGCCGGCCCGGCGCAGGACGCCGAGCTGCTGCGAAAGGTTCGAAGCCTCGAGCCCCACCTCGGGCAACAGTTCGGCGACCGACTTCTCTCCCGTCACGAGCAGCTCCAGGATCCTGATTCGCGCGGGGTGCCCCAGCGTCTTGAAGAACTCCGCTTTGAGCTTGTAGAGCGGCTCCGTCACGATAAGTCTCCTGAAGGCAGCAAAGTTTCTAGGGTTTAACGATTGAAGAATTTATCATATAGTGCCGCGCTTCTCACCTCGGGCGGTCAGGCCCGAACTCAATCGCCGGCGAGGAATGACTCGACGGCGCCGCGATACACCTGCGGCGCTTCGTCGTGAACCAGATGCCCGGCTTCCGGAACCCTTAAATACTTTGCGACAGAGCTCATTTCGGCCATTTCTCGCATCTGCCCCGGCGGGGTGACCGAGTTGCCGGCCTCGATGAGCAGCGCCGGGGCGCGCACCGCCCGCCACTGCTCCCAGTAGTCGCGGGTGCCCCATTCGGCGGCGACCTCGATCCAGCGCGCGGGGTGCCCGTGCAGGCGCCAACCGGTGGCGGTGCGGTCGAAGGCCTCCAGAAAATACTGCCCGGCAACGGGGCCGAACTCGTCGTATACGCGCTGTGCGGAGTCGAATTCGACCGGCAGGGCGTGCAGCCACGGCTCCCAGGGGCCGGTCGTGCGCCCGCGGAAGTCCGGCGCCATGTCCTCGAGCACCAGCGCGGAAACCAGTTCCGGACGCTCCGCGGCCAGACACCACGAGTGCAGGGCACCCATGGAATGCCCGACCAGCGTGACCGGCGTGCCCAGCGCGCTCACCGCGTCGGCCAGGTCGGCCACGAACCGTTCGGTGCTGATCGGGTGTGGGTCGTCGACGCCGCGGCCCCGATGCCACAAGGCGTCGTAGGTGTACACCGCGCCCAGCGCGGTCAGCCACGGCAGCTGCCTCGACCACGTGGTGCCCCGGCCCATCAGGCCGTGCACCAGCACCAACGGCTCGCCCCGCCCGCCGCGGCAAGTCAGCAGATCACCGGCCATGTCACCATCCTGCGTGCCCCGCCCTGCAGTTGGACAGGCCGGGCGAAGGGGTAGCCTAGCGGCATGTCGCCAGTGGTGAAGATCAACGCAATCGAAGTACCCGCCGACGCCGGACCCGAGCTGGAGAAGCGGTTCGCACACCGGGCGCACGCGGTCGACAACCAGCCCGGCTTCCTCGGGTTTCAGTTGCTGCGCCCGATCAAGGGCGAGAACCGCTACTTCGTCGTGACCCAGTGGGAGTCCGAAGAGGCATTTCAGGCGTGGGCGCAGGGGCCCGCGATTCAGGCCCACGCCGGCGAGCGGGCCAACCCGGTGGCGACCGGGGCGTCGCTGCTGGAATTCGAGGTTGTGATGGACGTTGCCGGCAACAAGCAGGGTGGCTAGCGGGTTCTCGGCCCGGCGCCGCGCGGTGGCGTTGAGTGCCGCCGCCGCATTGGTAGTCACGTTCGCGCCCGGTTGCGCGACCTCCCCCTCACCGCAGGCGAACGCGGCCAATCCCGGGCGGCAGATCGACGTACGAACGCCACCCGGTATCCGGGCCCAGCAGACGCTGGACATGCTCAACTCGGACTGGCCCATCGGCCCGGTTGGGGTCGGCACGCTGGCCGCACCGGACATGGTCAAGTCGGTGCAGACCACGATGGAGGGCCTGTGGTGGGACCGCCCGTTCACCCTCGACGGCGTGGATCTGGGCGCCAGCAGGGCCACCCTGCACCTGACGTCGTCCTACGGTGCGCGCCAAGACATCCGGATACACACCGACGACGGCGGGTGGGTCGATCGGTTCGACCTCGAGACGCAGGCGCCGAAGATCGATTCGTGGCACGACATCGACGCGGTGTTGAGCAAGACGGGGGCCCGCTATTCCTACCAGGTCGCCAAGGTGGACAACGGGCACTGTGACCCCGTGGCTGGGACCAATACCACCGAATCCTTGCCGCTCGCTTCGATTTTCAAGCTGTACGTGCTGCACGCCGTGGCGGGCGCCATCAAGGACGGAACGATCTCCTGGGATGATCGGCTGACCGTCACCGACAAGAGCCGCGCGGTGGGCTCGTCCGGCTTGGCTCTGCCCGCCGGAGCGCAGGTTTCGGTCCGAACGGCCGCCGAGAAGATGATCGCGACCAGCGACAACATGGCCACCGACCTGTTGATCGGAAGGCTGGGCACCCACGCGATCGAGCAGGCGCTGGTCACGGCGGGCCACCACGACCCGGCGAGCATGACGCCGTTCCCCACGATGTACGAGCTGTTCTCGGTCGGCTGGGGCAAGCCGGACCTGCGCACTCAGTGGCAACACGGGTCACCGCAAGTCCGCGCCCAACTGCTTGCCCAGGCGAATGCGACTCCCTACGAACCGGATCCGACCCGCGCCCACACGCCGGCGTCGTCCTACGGTGCGGAGTGGTACGGCAACGCGGAGGACATCTGCCGGATCCACGCGGCGCTGCAGGCCGACGCCGTCGGCGCGGCCGCCCCCGTCAGGCAGATCCTCTCCGCGGTGTCGGGCATCCAGCTGGACCGCGACGTCTGGCCCTACATCGGCGCGAAAGCCGGTGGCCTGCCGGGTGATCTGACCTTCAGCTGGTACGCCGTCGATAAGACGCAGCAGCCGTACGTGGTCAGCTTTCAACTCAACTGGCCACGCGACCACGGGCCCAACGTGACCGGGTGGATGCTGCAGGTCGCCAAGCAGGCCTTCGCGCTGATCGCACCGCGCTGATCGTCACCGTCCAGCCGCCGCTAGCCGGCTTGCGACCCAGGGGACAGCTCTCCCACAACGGCGACGAGCGCGTCGGCGCCCTCCCAGTTCAGCAGATGGCCGGCGCCCGGCACCGTGACGAGCCGTGCGCCGGGTATCCCGGCGGCGAGCCGTCGAGAGTGAATGGGCGGGGTGCTGCGATCGGCTGAACCGACCATGACAACCGTCGGAATCGAAATCTCCCCCAGGCGGGGGTAACGGTCCTCCCGCCCGAACGCCCGCAGGATCGGCGTCAGGGGCCCATGCTCGCGCATGTGTTTGTCGAAGAACTCGATGAACACCGAAATCATTGCCGGGGAGGGGCTTTTCCCGCATTGCGCCGCGCCGAAAAGCACCCCGCCGACCCGCGTTCGCACCAGCCAGCCCATGAGCCCCGACCTCATCAGCGGGATTTGCAGCCTGTTTTGCGGCGCACCGTCGTTGATCCGGCCCGCCCATGTCGCGAACAACACCAATCCCCGCAGCCGGCCGGAGACGTCCTCGTGGTCGAGCACCGCACGGACGGCGACGAAGCCGCCCATGGAGTGGGCTACCAGGACGCCATCCTCGACGTCGAAGTGCCGCAGGATGGACGCATAGTCCTCGGCCATGGGCGCGGACCCCACGCCGGCCGAACCAAGCGTGGAGCTACCGTGTCCTCGTTGGTCGAAGGCGATGAGGCGGTAGCCCCGGGCCAACAGCTCATCCCAGACGATGTTCCACTCCCCAAGCGTGCCGCCGTAGCCGTGCGCGAAAACGACGGCGGGCCCCGCGCCGGCGGTGATGGCGCGCAGCACGGTCCCGTCGGCTCGGCTGATGAAGTGCTGCTCGCCGCGCTGTTCGGTGGCGAGGCGCTCACGAGGATAGGGATCGGGATTGTCCTCGATCCGCGCGACGACCGATTGGGCGGCATAGCGAGCGGCCAGGGCGAGAAGCCCGGACAGCGTTACGGCGCCGACCGGCTTCGTCAGGGCGCGGGTCACCACGGGCCGCCTCTCCGTCGAGCGGGATTTCGGAGACTGTCTTCGAACTATTGAGGCTCCCAGATCTTGCCCGGCCGGACAACACGTGGTTCACGACGCTTACGCAGTGGATGCGTTGCGACGCTGGCTGATTCCGGTGGCAACCGGTTACTCGTCGATACGTTGCCGGGAGCGACCGGCCCGGTAGGCGGGCTAGTTGTTGGATGGTGGTGGTTGGGGTTGGAAGGGTTGGTACCACCACCAGTCGGCGCGCTCGCCGGTGGGTCCCGGGTCAGGTTGCTGGATAGACGAATTCGTACGTTGTCAGAGCGGCTTTGCATGTCCCGGCGTGTCACGGCCCAG
>NZ_LZJA01000013.1:0-18899 GCF_001666785.1 Mycobacterium sp. E3305
ACCTCGGCGGCGGCCTGGTCGAGATTCCGCGGGTGCGCGACATCGACCCGCTCGAGGCCCTGATGACCAGCCCGGTGTTGGTCAGGTTGACCCCGATGCCGTAGGGCTGGGTGGCCATGTTGGGTCCGACGATGTGCAGGTAGGGGTCCTCCTCGACCAGCCCGGCCAGGATCGAGTCGTCGGTGCTGACGGCGTCGATCTCGCGCTGCTGCATCGCCACCAGGCAGTCGGCCCAGTTGACCACCGACACCACGATCGGCGGCGGGTCGATCTGGCGGATCCGGTGCAGCGACGTGGTGCCCTTGGCCACGCACACCCGCTTACCCGACAGGTCGCTCACCTTGGCGATCGGGGAATCCCGCGGCGTCAGGATGCGCTGGTTGGCGTCGAGGTAGACGGTCGAGAAGTTGACCTGCTTGCGCCGGTCGCAGGTGATGGTCATGGTCTTGACCACCACGTCGACTTCGGAGTGCTGCAGGGCGGTGACGCGCTCGTCGGACGACAGGATGCGGTATTCGACGTGCGACGGGGCGCCGAAGATGTCGCGGGCGATCTCCCCGGCGATGTCGACGTCGAAACCGGTGATCTCGCCGGTGATCGGGTCGCGGAAGCTGAACAGGTTGCTGCCGATGTCGAGCCCGACGATCAGCCGGCCGCGGGCGCGGATGTCGGCGACCGCGGCGTCCGCCTCGGCCTTGGTGGGGAAGGGCCGCAGGCTCGCGGTCAGGTCGCAGCTCTGGCTGGCGTCGTCGGCCGGCAGTGGCGGCTCCGGCGGCAGCTGCTGCATGCCGACCGGGGTGGGCGGCGGCAACGTCGGCACGTTGGGAACCGACAGCGATTCCGTGTGCGAGCAGCCCGCGACCGCGGCCACCGCGGCGAGCGCGGCGCCCGCCCGCCGCAACCGGCCCGGCCGCGTCGTCATCGATACTCTCTCAGCCGGGGCCACAGGCCCAGGGCCACCGCGATGGCGGCGCCGAGGCTGAGCACCACGCCGCCCACCTGGGCGCCGGACAGCCCGCTGCGCGCGCTCAGGACGTCGTTGCGCAGGTGGTTGCGGCTCTGGTCGATGGCCTTCACCAACTGGTCCTCGAGCTTGTCGAATGCCGGGGTGGAGTCGTCCTCGCTGCTGCCGAGCGCCACCTGCGTGGCCGCGCGGTAGTTGCCCACCGAGATGTAGGAGTTGATTCTGTCGTTGGCCTGCCGCCAGCGCAGCAGCAGCTGGTCGGCGCCCTCCAGGTCGGGCTTGTCGACGGCGTCGCTGCGGACCATGTACTGGTCCAGCTGGGAGTGCATGGAGTCGATGCGCTGATAGAACGACTGCTTGCGCTTCTCCTCGTCTCCGCGGCGGATCAGCGACAGCGTCTCGTCGGCGCGGGCCTGCTGGGCGGTGATCGCGACGTTGGTCACGATCCGCAGCGAGTCCGCGGCGGTGTTCTTGGCGCTACGGCTGGCGGCCGTGGAGATCGTTAGCGCAGTTCCGACCCATACCACCATGACGAGAATAGCGAGGCCGCCCACGACCAGTCCCGGGTTGATCCGGCGCCTGGTGCGCCGGGCCAGCCACCGATGGGAGAAGGCGCCGAAGACCGCGGTCGCGGTGACCACCAGGATGACCGGCGCCGGAATCTGCGTGGACGCGGTGGTTTCGGCGTCCACCCGCTCCGACGTCGCCTGATACAGCTGCGCCGCGTCGGGCAGGATCGTCGACTGCATGAGCCCCGAGGCTTCCGACAGGTACGACGAACCGACCGGGTTGCCCTCCCGGTTGTTGGTGCGGGCGATTTCGATCAGGCCGGTGTAGACGGCCAGCTCGGCGTTGATCCGGCCCAGCAGCTGCACCAGCGGTTCGTCGGTCAGCCCGCTGGACGCCCGGGTGACCGCCACCGTCGCGTCGGTGATGGCCTGCTCGTAGCGCTGGCGGACGGGCGGTGGCTCGGCCTCGGCGATGAACGCCGTGGCCGCCGCGGCGTCGGCCACCGAGAGGGTCGTGTAGAGCCGTCCGGCGGCGAACGACAGCGGTTCGGTGTGGTTGAGCACCGTGGTCAGCACCTGCTGGCGGTGGTTGATGGTGGTCGACGTGGCGAAGGCGCAGATGCCGCCGAGCACGGCCAGCACGATTCCGATGCTGAGGATGCGGCCGGGTGTGGTGGAGATGAACCACCAACGCGGGTGGGCTGGTTCGGCCGGCGACCGCGACCCCTGCGGTTCCGTCGACGGGTGCGCCAGCTCAACCGTCACGTCGAATCAGCCCTCATCTTTCGCGGCCACTGGAACGCTGCACGAAACTCTATAAGCGAATTCTAAGAGAATGTCGCGGCAGATGGGTGGAGGCAGACCAATTGACCAGCCGATCACGTGCATATCCTGAACGCGTGCAGGGCGACGGTGACGGCTGGGTGGTTTCCGACAGCGGCGCCCACTATTGGGGCCGTTTCGGCGCGGCGGGTCTGCTGCTGCGCGCCCCGCGGCCGGACGGCACCCCCGCGGTGCTGTTGCAGCATCGCGCGGTGTGGAGCCACCAGGGCGGGACCTGGGGACTGCCGGGCGGGGCGCGGGACAGCCACGAGACCCCGGAGGAGACCGCCGTCCGCGAGGCGCACGAGGAGGCCGGCCTGCAGGGCGAGCTGCTGACCGTGCGGTCCGCGGTGGTCACCGCCGAGGTCGCCGGGCTCGGCGGCACGCGCTGGACCTACACCACGGTCGTCGCCGACGCGGCCGAGCCGCTGCCCACCGTGCCCAACCGGGAGAGCGCCGAGATGCGCTGGGTCGCCGAGGACGAGGTGGCCGAGTTGCCGCTGCACCCCGGCTTCGCGGCGAGCTGGCAACGGCTGCGCACCGCCACGGCGCTGGTGCCGCTGGGCCAGGGCGACGAACGACGGCGTCACCTGCCGCGCACGATCGAGATCGAGGCCGGCGTCTTCGTCTGGTGCATGCCGGGCCCCCCGCTGCAGGCCGACACGGCGCCGCTGCATCCCCGCATCAGCTCCGTGCTGCAAGCGCTGAGCTGAGCCGCTGCGCCGCCGCGCGCGGGTCGGAGGCCGCGGTGATCGCCCGCACCACCACGATGCGCCGGGCGCCGGCGGCGAGCACTTCCGGCAGCCGCTGCTCGTCGATGCCGCCGATGGCGAACCACGGCTTGTCGCCGCCGAAACCGGCCGCCGCCCGCACCAGCCCCAGGCCCGGGGCGTCCCGGCCCGGCTTGGTCGGGGTGGGCCAGCACGGGCCGACGCAGAAGTAGTCGGTCTCGCCCTCGGCGGCAGCGGCGGCCTGGTCGACGTCGTGGCTGGACAGGCCGAGCAGCACGTCCGGGCCGAGGAATTCGCGGGCCACGTCCAGCGGCAGGTCGCCCTGCCCCAGGTGCAGCACGTCGGCGCCGGCGGCGCGGGCGATGTCGGCCCGATCGTTCACCGCGAACAGCGCGTGGTGACGCCTGGCCGCGTCGGCCAGGACCTCGCACGCGGCCAGCTCGTCGCGCGCCTCCAGGGGCCCGAACCGCTGCTCACCGGGCGATCCCTTGTCGCGCAGCTGGATGATGTCGACCCCGCCGGCCAGGGCGGCGTCGGCGAACTGGGCCAAATCGCCGCGCTCGCGGCGCGCGTCGGTGCAGAGGTATAGCCGCGCGGCCGCCAGCCGGGTAACTCGCTGATGCACACCGCGACGCTAGCGCGCTAGCGTGGAGGCCGAAGAACGTGCAGACACGGGAGTCCCGGGAACGGGGTCTGAGAGTGGGCGCGCCTGCCCTTACCGTCACACCTGATCCGGGTCATGCCGGCGAAGGGAGGCCCCCGGAATGGACGGGATGCCATCGGAGCTCGGGTCGCTGGCCGTCATCGGTGGCGGCGTCATCGGCCTGGCGGTGGCGCGCCGGGCGGCGCAGGCCGGGTGGTCGGTGCGGGTGCACCGCACCGCCGAGAACGGCGCGTCGTGGGTCGCCGGCGGCATGCTGGCCCCGCACAGCGAAGGCTGGCCCGGCGAGGAGCGGTTGCTGCGGCTGGGCCTCGAGTCGCTGCGGCTGTGGCGCGAGGGCGGCTTCCTCGACGGGCTGCCGCCGCAAGTGGTCACCGCCCGCGAGTCCCTGGTGGTGGCGGTCGACCGGGCCGACGTCGCGGACCTGCGCACCGTCGCCGACTGGCTGTCCGCGCAGGGGCACCCGGTGGTCTGGGAGTCGGCCGCCCGCGATCTGGAACCGCTGCTGGCGCAAGGCATCCGGCATGGCTTTCGGGCGCCCACCGAGCTGGCCGTGGACAACCGCGCGGTGCTGGACGGCCTGTCCGCGGCGTGCGAGCGCCTCGGCGTGCGCTGGGCGCCGCCGGCGCGCGACCTGTCGGTCGACGGCGACGCCGTGGTGATCGCCAACGGGATCGACGCCCCCGCGCTGTGGCCGGGCCTGCCGGTGCGGCCGGTGAAGGGCGAGGTGCTGCGGTTGCGGTGGCGGCGTGGGTGTATGCCGGTGCCGCAGCGCGTCATTCGCGCCCGCGTCCACGGGCGCCAGGTGTACCTGGTTCCCCGCGCCGACGGGGTGGTCGTCGGCGCCACCCAATACGAACACGGGCGCGACACCGCCCCAGTGGTGTCGGGGGTGCGGGACCTGCTCGACGACGCCTGCGCGGTGTTGCCGGCGCTCGGCGAATACGAGTTAGCCGAGTGCGCCGCCGGGCTGCGGCCGATGACGCCCGACAACCTTCCCCTGGTGCAACGCCTCGACGAACGGACGCTGGTGGCCGGCGGCCACGGCCGGTCCGGCTTCCTGCTGGCGCCGTGGACCGCCGAACAGATCGTGTCCGAACTGGCCCCGGTCGGAGCCCGGTCATGATCGTCGTGGTCAACGAGCGGAAGGTCGAGGTCGATGAGCGAACCACGGTGGCCGCGCTGCTGGAGTCGCTCGGCTACCCGGACCGCGGCGTCGCGGTGGCGATGGACGACGCCGTGCTGCCCCGATCCCGTTGGAGCGCAACGCTTTCCGACGGTTCTCGGCTCGAGGTGCTGACGGCGGTGCAGGGTGGCTGAAACCAAACTCACCATCGGGGATCGCAGCTTCGCTTCGCGGCTGATCATGGGCACCGGGGGAGCGACCAGCCTGGCCGCCCTGGAGGAGGCGCTGGTCGCGTCGGGTACCGAGCTGACCACCGTCGCGATTCGGCGGGTCGACGCCGAGGGCGGTACCGGCCTGCTCGACCTGCTCAACCGGCTCGGCATCACACCGCTGCCCAACACCGCGGGCTGCCGCAGCGCGGCGGAGGCGGTGCTCACCGCGCAGCTGGCCCGCGAGGCGTTGAACACCAATTGGGTCAAGCTGGAGGTGATCGCCGACGAGCGCACGCTGTTGCCCGACGCGGTCGAATTGGTCCGGGCGGCGGAGCAATTGGTCGACGACGGGTTCGTCGTGCTGCCCTACACGAACGACGACCCGGTGCTTGCCCGTCGGCTCGAGGACGCCGGCTGCGCGGCGGTCATGCCGCTGGGGTCGCCCATCGGCACCGGCCTGGGCATCACCAACCCGCACAACATCGAGATGATAGTCGCGCGCGCCGGCGTCCCGGTGGTGCTCGACGCCGGCATCGGCACCGCGAGCGACGCCGCGCTTGCGATGGAGTTGGGTTGCGACGCTGTACTTTTGGCTACCGCGGTGACCCGGGCCGCCGATCCGGCGACGATGGCGGCCGCGATGGCCGCCGCCGTCACCGCGGGCTATCTGGCCCGCCGTGCGGGGCGCATTCCCAAGCGCTTCTGGGCGCAGGCGTCCAGCCCTCAGCGATGAAACGCTATGTGGCGCTGGGCAGTTCGATGGCAGCCGGTCCCGGCATCAGGCCCCGCGCTGCAGGCGCTCCCTGGGGCTCGGGCCGGTCGGCGCGCAACTACCCGCACCTGGTCGCGCGGCACTGCGGCCTGGACTTGGTAGACGTCACGTTTTCCGGCGCGACCACCGCGCACGTGCTCGCCGATCACCAGCGCGGCGCGCCACCCCAGATCACCGCGCTGAACGGGTCGGAAAGCCTGGTGACCATCACGATCGGCGGCAACGACGTCGGCTACATTCCGCTGCTGATGGCCGCGTCGTTGCCACGCCCCGTCCGCCGGCTGCCACTGCTCGGTGCGCGCATTGTCGAACTGCTGGACCGCGACGCGCGGATCGAGGCGCTCGACGCGGTGTTCGAATCGTTGTGCGGGGTCGGACACGCGGTGCGCGAGCGCGCACCGCGGGCCCGGGTCCTATTCGTCGACTACCTGACCGTCCTGCCGCCCGCGGGTGCGCCGGCCGCGCCGCTTTCGCAATCGGATGCCGATCTGGGCCGCCACGTGGCCGCGACGCTGGAGCGGCTCACCGCCGACGCGGCGATCGCTACCGGCTGCGAGATCGTCGGGGCCGCCGCGGCCAGCCGCGAACATCACGCGTGGTCGGGTGACCCTTGGACCACGAGACCCGGTGTGCCGCTGCCGGGCCGAGCGGCGCCGTTGCACCCGAACGCGGCCGGGATGCGCGCCGTCGCCGAGCTGGTGTCGGCGCTGTTGTGACGGGTCAGCCGTTCGTGCGCCACCACTGGTAGAGGGCGTTGACGTCGGAGTTGGCCGCGGTGAGGTGGCCCAACACGTTCTTGGCGTCGGTGGTCCAGGTGAGCGTCGCGTAGTTCTTGTAGGTGCCGCAGGCGATCTGGCCGCCCGTCTGGCCGTTCTGCTTCCAGGTGCCCGGTGACTGCCCGGCGTCCCCGCACGCGGCCAGGGACACGTCCTTGATGGTGGAACTGAACGCGGCGCCCAGGTTGGTGCCGTTGGAGAACAGGGCGTAGACGCCGGAGCCGGGTCCGCTGGGGTCGGGGCTCTGCCCGCACAGGAGTTCGGCCAGTTCGCCGGATTCGGTCAGCTCCTGCGGCTTGCAGTTGTTGAGGCCGTAGCCCTTCGAGAGGTTGGCGGCCAGCGTGTTCATGTCGGCGGCGCTGCCCGTGTTGGGTTCCGCCACCGCGATGGCGCTACCGGCGAAAGCCAGACATCCGGTGAAAGCTGCGGCCGACGCGGCTCGCAGCGCGGTGGTGAGATGTGACATTTTCGTTGCCTCCCTGCGGTTGTTGGATGGGTGATGCAGAAAACTGTTGCCCCCCAACAGAAGTTCAGCCGTTGGCCCGCCACCACTGGTACAGCGCCGCGGCGTCGGTGTTCGGCCCGCGGATATAGCTCAATGTGTTCTTGGCATCGGTGGTCCAGATGATCTCGGCGGCGTTCTGGTATGTCCCGCAGGCCACCTGACCCGCATTGCCGTTGCTCCCCTGGTGCCAGCTGGTGGGCGACTGGCCGCTGTCGCCGCACGTGCTCAGCGCGTCGTCCTTGATGCTGGCCTTGAACGAGCCGACCAGGTTTTCGCCGTTGTTGAACAGGATGTACTTGGCCTGGACCGGGCCGCTCGGGTCGGGGTTCTGCCCGCACGCCAACGACGCCAGTTCGCCGGTGGTGATGCTCTGGGCCGTGCAGTTGTTCAGGCCGTAGCCCTTTGACAGCGATGCCGCAAGCGTGTTGACGTCCGACGCGTTACCGGTGTTCGCGGGATCCGCGGTGGCGGTTGCCGTGCCGGCGAAGGCGGCGCCGCCAGCGAGCGCCGCGGCCGCGACGGCCCGCAACGCGTTGCTGAGATAGGACATCCCACGACTCCTCGGCGGTTGTCGAGCCGGCGTCGCTCACCGGAGAAACATGCTTCCGCTAAGTAGGGATCGTAGGGCTATGTCGTGACAAAGCAACACATTCCGCTGGCAATTGTCTGTCTGGGCATCCTTTTCGGTGACGCGGCACGGCGGGGCCGCATGCCGGCTAGTCCGAAAGCCGATGCCGCTCAGTCCCTTTCGTATGGTGCCTTGCCATCGGCGCTGGGCGGCGGAAGGGGCGGGCAGGAGAACGGCGGTTGAACGCCGCGCGACCGCCGCGACGTTCTGCGACGGGTCGAAAGGGGATTTTCAAATTGCTGGTGCCGCCGTGACTGTGCTCGGGTATGGTTAGCACCGTTTCACGCCAGCTAACTTCTCGGGACTGGAGAATCCATGACACAGCCACCGGCACCGCCCCCTCCGCCGCCTGGTTACCCGCCGCAGCAGCCCGCCGGGCAAGCGCCGAATAACTATTTGGTGTGGTCCATCCTGGTGACGCTGTTCTGCTGTCTTCCGTTCGGGATCGTGGCCATCGTCAAATCCAGCCAGGTCAACGGGCTCTGGGCGCAGGGCCGTTACGCCGAGGCGCAGGCGTCCGCCGACAGCGCCAAGAAGTGGGTGATCTGGTCGGCGGTCATCGGCGTCGTCGTGGGCATCATCTACGGCATCCTGATGGCGGTCGGCGCGCTGAACACGAACACCAATGCGGCACTTGCCGCGATGTTCTAAGCCCGGTTCGCGACCATGGTGACCCGCCAAGGGTCGGCGCCGTCGAGTGTGGGCGCGCCACTGCTGGTGGCCGCGTCCGCGACGCTGATGTGCGCCGCCATCTGGGCGGGTGACCCGACCACTCCCAACGGTCCGCTGCCGGTGTGTCCCACCAAGGCGCTGTTGGGTATCGACTGTCCGGGATGCGGCAGCTTGCGAATGCTGTACTCCCTGATGCACGGCAACATCACGGCGGCCGCCAGGTTCAACGCCTTGGGCCTGGCGGCTGTCGTGCTCTTGGTGTGGGCGTACCTCGCCTGGACCTACGGGCGGCTCGCGGGCAGGCGGATCCGCAGCTGGCAACACACTCGCTGGTCCGCCGTGGTGGCCATGGTGTTGGTCGGGGCGTGGTTTGTGGTGCGCAACATCCCCTTTGCACCGTTCAACGCCCTGTACGTCTGATACCGCCGTGTCCTGAACCCGGCCGGTGGCACCGCGGTCTAACCTGGGGCGCGATGGTGAACAAATTCGCGACGGTACCTGCGGCGCTCGTCGTGGTCGCCCTGACCGCATTCTCGACCGGCTGCTTCCACAAGTCGGCAAACTCGCAACAGGCAACGGGCGACCCCGCCGCGGCGGCCCGGTTCGCCAGCGCCCTGCACGACAAAGTCACGAGCGACGCGATGATGGCGCACCTGGCAAAGCTCCAGGACATTGCCAACGCCAACAACGGTACCCGGGCGGTGGGTACCCCGGGTTACGAGGCCAGCGTCGACTACGTGGTGAACACGTTGCGCGGCAGCGGTTTCGACGTGCAGACCCCCGAGTTCTCGGCGCGGGTGTTCCACGGCGACAAGCCGGAGGTGACCGTCGGCGGTAAGCCGGTGGAGGCGCACGCGCTGGACTTCAGCCTCGGCACCCCGCCGGGAGGAGTGAGCGGTCCGCTGGTGGCCGTGCCCGCCAGCAACGGCCCCGGCTGCGCACCTCCGGATTACGGCAGCCTGCCGGTTCAGGGAGCCGTCGTCCTGGTGGACCGGGGCGGTTGCCCCTTCGCTCAGAAGGAAGACGCCGCGGCGCAGCGCGGAGCGGTCGCGATGATCGTCGCCGACAACGTCGACGAGCAACAGATGGGTGGCACGCTGGGCCCGGACACCAACGTCAAGATCCCGGTGGTAAGCGTCACCAAGTCGGTTGGCGTGCAATTGCGCACCCAGCCGGGGGGCGTCACCATCAAGCTGAACGCGAGCGTCCAGAGTTTCAAGGCGCGCAACGTGATCGCCCAGACCAAGACCGGCTCGACCACCAATGTCGTGATGGCCGGCGCCCATTTGGACAGCGTGCCGGAAGGCCCGGGCATCAACGACAACGGTTCAGGCGTGGCCGCGATATTGGAAACCGCTCTGCGGCTGGGCAATTCGCCACCGGTACGTAACGCGGTGCGGTTCGGCTTCTGGGGCGCGGAGGAACTCGGGCTGATCGGTTCGCGCAACTACGTCGAGTCGCTTGACTTGACCGGGCTCAAAAGCATTGCGCTGTATCTGAACTTCGACATGCTCGCGTCGCCGAACCCCGGCTACTTCACCTATGACGGTGACCAGTCGCTGCCCGCGGACGCTCGCGGCCAGCCGGTGGTGCCGGAGGGGTCGGCCGGCATCGAACGCACCCTGGTCGCCTACCTGAAGTCCGCCGGGAAGACCGCGCAGGACACCTCGTTCGACGGCCGTTCCGATTACGACGGATTCACCCTGGCGGGCATCCCCGCCGGCGGCCTGTTCTCCGGTGCCGAGGTGAAGATGTCCGCGGATCAGGCAAAGCTGTGGGGCGGGACCGCGGACCAGCCCTTCGACCCCAACTATCACCAGAAGACGGATACCCTCGAGCACATCGACCGGACCGCTCTGGGCATCAACGGCGGAGGCGTCGCCTACGCGGTGGGCCTGTACGCGCAGGACCTCGGCGGCCACAACGGGGTGCCCACGATGGAGGACCGCACGCGTCACGTGCTAACCAAGCCATGACCCGTCGGCTCCGCGCGGCAATGCTGCTGGTGACCTTGTTGCTGGCGTCGTGCACATCGGCGCGGCCGGGATCCCCGACTGCCGCACCGGATCTGGCGCACGGCCTGGCCGGCAAGGTGACCACCGAGGCGATGTTCACCCACCTGCGCGCGCTGCAGAACATCGCCAATGCGAACAAGGGCAACCGGGCCGACGGCACGCCGGGTTACGACGCCAGCGTCGACTACATCGCTAAAGCGTTGCGTGACAAAGGTTTCGAGGTGCTGACGCCGCAGTTCGACCGGCTCTACACCGTTTCCCCGGGCAGGCCGTCGATGACGGTGGCTGGCCGCAGCTACACCGTTGACCAGGCCTCGCTGCTGGTCCAGACGCCGCCCGGCGGACTCACCGGGCAGCCGGTCCGGCCCACCCAGCCGTCGGGCTGCGCGGCGGGCGATTATCCGGCCGTGCTGCCCAAGGGGTCGATCGCCGTCGTAGACGACACACGTTGTTCGGTGGTCGACAAGCAGAACAGCGCGGTGTCCAAGGGTGCGGCGGCGCTCGTCGTGCTCAGTGCGCCCGCCGGCCAGGGCGCCCCGCCCGCCCTGTTCGCTCCCGGCTACTTCAAGCAGCTGACCGTCCCCGTCGCGGTCGCCAACCCGGCCACCGCCACCGCGCTCTCCGGCGCGACCGCGCCAATCCGCCTGGTGCTGGACGCCCAAAACGTCAAGATCACGTCACGGAACGTGCTGGCGCAGACCAAGACCGGCTCGCCGCACGACGTGATCGTGGTGGGCGCGCACCTCGACAGCCCCCGCGGCGGCCCTGGCATCAACGACGACGGAACCGGGGTGGCCGCGGTGCTGGAGACGGCGCTGCAGCTGGGCCCCCTGGCGCCCGTGAACAACGCAGTGCGGTTCGCGTTCTGGGGCGCCGACGAGGACGGGCTCAACGGCGTCATGGACTACGTGTTCGGCATGAACAGCGATCAGCTCAACGACATCGCGATGTACCTCAACTTCACCACGCTGGGTTCTCCCAACGCCGGCTTCTTCACCGAAGACGGCGATCAGTCCGGTCCGCCGTCGCCCGGGGTGACTTACGCGGACGTCCCCGACGGGTCGGCCGGCATCGAGCGCACCCTGGCCGGTTACCTGAACCTGGCCGGGAAGCGGCCCGCGGACATGCCGCTGAACACGCTCGCCGACTACCACCCCTTCATGGTCGCGGGCGTGCCGATCGGCGGCATGACGGCCGGGGCGTCGCAACCGAAGACCACCGTGCAGGCCCGGCTGTGGGGTGGGCAGGCCGGGGCCCCGTTCGACCCCAACTACCAAGGCCCCCGCGAAACCGTCGACACCGTCAACCGGGACGCCCTGGCCATCATGGGGTCTGGCGTCGGATACGCCGTAGGCAGCTATGCGGAATCCATCGGCGGCGTCAACGGCGTGCCACCGCACGACAAGCGGCATCGGACCCGGGTGCCATAACCGCTGCTCGGCGCCTTGTCGGGGGGCCGCGCTACACTCGAACACATGTTCGATAAACGGCTACACGAGTACTGGGAGCCTCCCCGGTGTGAGCGATCCCGCGCGCTGGTGGAACGGATGTGCTCCTCGTGGCGGCTGGAGGCGCGGATGGTCGCGGACCGGCTGGACGCCATCGGGGAGTTGTTCGAGCTGCGCCGCGCCCAGCGCGGTGAGGAGTCGGATTGGGCGGTGGACACCTGGGCGGCGGTGGGGGCCGAGGTGGCCGCGGCGTTTCGGGTGAGCCTGGCGATGGCCGGCAGCTTCATGCGGTATGCGCTCGCGATGCGTGAGCGGCTGCCGCAGGTGGCCGAGGTGTTCCGCGCGGGCGACATCAGCTATCGGTTGTTCCAGACGATCGTGTACCGCACCGATCTGATCACAGACGCAGCCGTGTTGGCCGCCGTGGATGCCGAGCTGGCGATGCGTGCGGCGAGGTGGCCCTCCATGACCCGGGGCCGGTTGGGCGGCCAGGTGGACAAGATCGTGGCGAAGGCCGACGTCGATGCGGTGCGCCGCCGCGACCAGTCGCAGGCCGAGCGCTGGGTCGGGGTCGAGGATCTCGAGGGCGGCATGTCCGAAATCCACGGCAGCTTGTTCAGTCCCGACGCCCACGCGCTGGATCGGCGGCTGGATGCGTTGGCGGCCACGGTGTGTGAGCACGACCCGCGCAGCGCAGATCAGCGGCGCGCCGACGCGCTTGGGGTGCTTGCCGCCGGCGCGGATCGGCTGGGCTGCCGCTGCGGGCGCCCCGACTGCACGGCCGGAAAGCGGCCTGGCGCAACGCCGGTCGTCATTCACGTGATCGCCGAGCAGGCCAGCGTCGAGGGCGCCGGGTCGGCTCCGGCGTCGGAGGTGGGCGCGGACGCGCTGATCACCGCCGAGGTCGTGGCCGAGCTGGCCGGCTCGGCCAAGCTGGTGCCCCTGGGCGCCCCGGCCGAGGCCGAGCCGCGCTACACCCCGTCCACCCGGCTCGCCGACTTCGTGCGGTGCCGGGACCTGACGTGCCGGGCCCCGGGTTGTGACCGCCCGGCTGTCGACTGCGACATCGACCACACGATCCCGTACTCCGAGGGCGGTGCGACGCACCCGTCGAACCTCAAATGTCTTTGCCGCCAACATCATTTGCTGAAAACTTTTTGGGGCTGGCGCGACGAACAACTGGAGGACGGCACCCTGATCTGGCGGCTGCCCGACGGACACACCTACGTCACCACCCCGGGCAGCGCGCTGCTGTTCCCCGGCCTGTGCGTGCCCACCGGTGACGCTCCGGCCCCCACACCCGTCGAGCGGTGTGGTGAGCGCACCGCGATGATGCCGCTGCGCACCCGCACCCGTGCCCAAAACCGGGCCCAGCGCATCGCCACCGAACGGCACCGCAACCGCCAAGCCCGGCTGGCCGCCCACCCCGTGGCGCCGGCCAGTTCGATACCCGCCGGCCCCGCGCCCCCAGAGGATCCACCGCCCTTCTAGGGCCTGCGCCGTCAAGGCATGTGCGGGTTCATCATTCGTCCGCAGCCCATCCCGCCGCGACCCATCATCTGCTGCATCATGGCCGGCATGCCCTGCTCCACGAAGCCGGTGACTTCGCGCGCGTGCGCTCGGATGACGTCGGTGAGGGCAGGGTCGTCGGCGGTCTCCTCGGCGATCACGCCCCCTGGGGTGAACGTCAGCTGCCGCCGGTAGCCGCCGGCACGACGGAATAGCGTCGGCAGGGTTTGGCTCATGCAGCTGACTTCGGTTCCCTGATCCAGGTGGGCGTACATGCTCGAGACGTGCGCCTGGAGTTGGGCGGTCAGATCCGGGGACGTCGATTCGGTGGTGGTGCGCACGCCGCCGGGAATGTCCTCGACCACCCGGCTGATTTCGCTGTGCCGCATGAACATGTCCATGTAGCGGTTCATGTCCATGTGACCGGCGCCCATGAAGCCGCCGCAGTTGGTGAGGCGGACTCCTGCGGGCCAGATGCCGCGACGCGCGTAGCGCAGACCCAGCACGCCGCCCGCACCCAGCGCACCGAACGCGGCAAGCGCCGCGCGCCGTGTCAAATTGGCCATCGTCACGTTCCTTCGGGACAGACTCCTGCACGCAATTTAGGCAATCTGACCAGACCCGCGAATCCCGTACTAGGGCCAATGGTCCCTACCCCCGGTGGGTATATGTGTGACATCGTCCTGGGCATGACTGAAACTCCTGAATCCAGCGTTGGGCCCGTGACCGGCAACCACGGGGACGGGCCGTACGCGCGCAGTCGGCTGGGCCACGTGGCCGCATGGGTGGTCATCGTCGCCGGTGTGGTGTTCGTCGTCGCGGTCATCTTCTTCACGGGGCTGTTCTTGGGCTGGTCCTCGGGTGACCACTACGGCTGGCGCCACGGCTATGGCGGCGGCCGTGCCGGCACCTGCCCGATGATGCAGCCCGGCGGCATGATGGGGCCCGGCATGATCGGACCCGGCGGCATGATGGGGCCCGGCGGGATGGGACCCGGCGGGATGGGACCCGGGGGCCCGGTGGGGCCTCAGCAGACGCCGGCACCGACGGCGCCGCGCCCCTAGCGGGCAACGCGCCTGAAACGGCGCCGCCGAGTTCGCTATTGCCATCGGACAACCCACCCGGCGCTCCTGGTTCGACCCCCGGTAAGCCGCCCGCAATCGCGCGCCCACGCGGCCGGCGCGGGCGTTCGACGGTGTTTTCATTCGGGCTGTCACGGTTAGCCAACCGCTCTAGAATGAGACGCTTTGGTCTGCCCTGTAGCCGGTCGGGATGAGGTTGGTATGAAGAGCCGTGCGCGCAATCGACGTCAGCAGGCCGGTGGCCGTCCGCGCAGGGCGGCCGCCTTGCTGAGGGCGGCGTTGAGCTGCGCGGCGGCGGCAATCGTGGTGGCGGGGTGTGCATCCTTCGTCGACGGGCGGGCGCTCTCGATGCTCAACGATCCGTTCCGGGTGGGCGGCTTGCCCGCGACCAACGGCCCCAGCGGCATCCGCTCGAACGCACCCGCCGCAACCGGCACCGTGGTCAACACGGACGACGGCGCGATCGATAAGTTGTCGTTGCTGTCGGTCAACGATATCGAGGACTACTGGAAGTCGGTGTACGGGCAGTCCCTGAAGGGAAGCTTCGTTCCCGTCGGAAAGATGGTGTCCTACAACTCGAAGGATCTGTCCAGCCCGATCGTTTGCCACAACGACACCTACAAGCTCGTCAACGCCTTCTACACGTCGCGCTGCAACCTGATCGCCTGGGACCGCGGGGTGTTCATGCCGGTCGCGCAACGGTACTTCGGCGACATGTCGGTCAACGGCGTACTGGCCCACGAATTCGGCCATGCCCTGCAGAACATGGCGCATCTGGTGACCAAACGCGACCCCACGATCGTGCACGAGCAGCAGGCCGACTGCTTCGCTGGCGTCTACCTGTTCTGGGTCGCCGACGGCAAGTCGCCGCGGTTCACGCTCAGCACCGCCGACGGGCTCGACCATGTGCTGGCCGGGATCATCACGACCCGCGACCCCGTGATCGACAGCGAGAGCGAGAACGACGACGAACACGGGTCCGCCCTGGACCGAATCAGCGCCTTCCAAATGGGTTTCATCAACGGGGCATCGGCCTGCGCGGGGATAGACAAGAAGGAGATCGAGCAGCGCCGCGGCGATCTGCCCAACGCTCTGCGCGTCGACAGCAGCACCGGAAACCCCGAGACCGGTGAGGTCCCGATCGACCAGGACACCCTGTCGACGTTGATGGAACTGCTGGGAAAGATCTTCTCCCCGAAGAGCCCGCCGGCGCTGTCCTACCAGGCTGCCGATTGCCCCGACGCCAAATCCAGCCCGCCGGCTTCCTATTGCCCGTCCACC
Source organism: Mycobacterium sp. E3305 (assembly GCF_001666785.1). Lineage (NCBI taxonomy): Bacteria > Bacillati > Actinomycetota > Actinomycetes > Mycobacteriales > Mycobacteriaceae > Mycobacterium > Mycobacterium sp. E3305. The sequence continues at coordinate 15,714 of NZ_LZJA01000013.1, forward strand.
AACACGATCGTGGTCGACCTGCCAAAGCTCGCGGCGATGGGCAAGGTCGCCGACGAGAACGAGCAGACCCTGCCGCAGGGCGACGACACCGCCCTATCGGTCGTGATGTCGCGGTACGCGCTCGCCGTGCAGCACGAACGCGGGCTGGCCATGCAGAGCCCGTGGACCGCGCTGCGCACGGCGTGCCTGACCGGCGTGGTGCACCGCAAGATGGCCGAACCCATCGAGCTGTCGTCGCAGAAGCAGTTGTTGCTGACGGCCGGTGATCTCGACGAGGCGGTGGCCGGGTTGCTCACCAACCATCTCGTCGCCAGCGACGCCGACGGCACCAGCGTGCCCGCCGGTTTCACCCGGATAGCGGCGTTCCGCGGCGGCGTGACCGGCAACATGGACGCCTGCTACTCCCGCTATCCGGGGTGACCGGAAGGCCGTCGGAGTCAACCGATCTCGTCGAGCCTGGGAATGACGTCGTCGCCGAGTCGCCGGATGAAGCCGACGGGATCGGGGTTGCCGGGGAATGGGCCGGCGTTGACCATCTCGACGCCCAGTTCGGCGAAGCGCTCGACGGTCCTGAAGTACCCGTCGAGGTCGTCGAACGGATTCACGAAGAGGCCCACCGTCTTTCGGATCTCGCCCGGGTCCCGTCCGACGGTTTCGCAGTGGCGGTTCAGCACCTCGATCTTGTGCTTGAGCTCGTCGGGATCGGTCACGGTGCTGTTCCAGATGTCGGCGTACTGCGCGACCAGCCGTAGCGTCTTCTTTTCGCCGTCGCCGCCAATCAGGATCGGCGGTCGCCGAATCGGTTGCGGCTCACAGATTGTCTCGGCCAACTGGTAGTGCTTGCCCCGGTAGGGCCCGTTGTCCTCGCTCCACATCTGACGGCAGATCTGCAGCGTCTCTTCGAGCATCTCGAAACGCCGGCTCACCGGCGGATAGGGGAAGCCGAGGGCGAGGTGCTCGCGGTCGTACCAGGCCGCGCCGAGCCCCAGCGCCGAGCGGCCCTGCGACAGCACGTCAAGCGTGGTGACCGCCTTGGCCAGCATTCCCGGGTATCGATACGTGACGCCGGTGACCAGCAGGCTCAGGTCGATCTTGGTCGTCTGTCCGGCCAGGAAGCCCAGTGACGTGTAGCCCTCGAGGAACGGGTCCTCCGCCCGTCCCATCGCCTCCATCTGAAAGAAATGATCCGCCAGCGTGAACAGCGTTGCGCCGCCCTGTTCGGCGGCCTTGGCCGCATCGGCCAGCGTCGGACCCAGCGCCGCTGGGTTGCCGGGCAGGAAATCGATGAAGTGCACACCTAATTGCATGGCAGCCCTTGCCCTTTCGTTACTCGGTCAAGCGCTCGAGCAGCGTCAGCGCATCGAGGATGACGCGACGCTCGCGTTCGGAATACCGCTCGTGGATGGCGCGCGCCAGCCACTCCTCGCGGACCTGTCGGTTGCTCTCCGCGCGTCGCCGGCCCGTTGCGGTCAACGAAATCAGTTGCCGCCGGCCGTCTTCCGGGTCGGGCGTGCGCTCGATGAGCCCCCGCTGCTCGAGTGCGGCCACTATCGTGGCCATGGATTGTGGACGCACCCGTTCGGCCGCAGCCAGGACACTCGCCGATGAGGCCCCCTCTTTCCAGAGCCGGTTCAGCACCGCGGTCTGCGAGGGAGTCAGGTCGTCGTCGGTGGCGAGTTCCCTCAACTGACGCCGCAGCCGGCTGAACACCACCCGCAGGTCGCGGGCCGCCGCGGCCGCGGACTCAGCGATGCCGTCCACAACGCCAGTTTAGACTGATCAGCCCAGACTGTCTAATTCCGCCCGAGCAACTGGAGGGCGGCCTCGACCGCCAGCGCCGCCACGTTCAGCGTCTTGGACCGCAGATCGTGCCGGGCGCCGGCGATCTCGACGACCGCCGTGGTGCCGGTGACCAGTGCGGCGGCGGCGCGCAGCTCCTCGGGCGTGCCGAAGGGGTCCGACGTCCCGTGCGTGAAGACGGTCGGCACCCTGATGTCGGGTAGGTGCTCGGTGCGCGCGCGCTCCGGCTTTCCCGGCGGATGCACCGGGTACGAGAACAGCGTCAACAGGTCCACGGAAGCCTCCCGGTCGGCCACCACCATGGACGTCTGCCGGCCGCCATAGGAATGTCCGCCTGCGATCAGCGGACCCTCGGCGAGGTCGCGGCACAGCGTGATCGCCTCGACGATTCCGGCGCGGTCGGCGGCCGCCGAGCCGGACGGCGGTCCGCTGGGGCGGCGTCGCCGGTAGGGCAGGTTGTACCGGACCGCGAGCCAGCCGCGCCGCGCCCACTCCTCGCAAACCTGTTGCAGCAGCGGCGAATCCCGGTTGCCACCCGCGCCGTGGGTCAGTACCACCACACCCGCGGCGGGCCGATCGGGTTCGTGCGCCACACCGGCGATCCGGTCCAGGTTCATGACAACCGAAACAGTGGTGAGACGGGCCCGTGTCCATGGCCCAACGGATAGGAGGCGCGCAGGCACTCGGTGACCCACCGCTTCCCGAACCCGACCGCGTCGGGCACGGAGTAGCCGTGCGCCAGCGCGCACGCGATCGCGGTGGCCAGCGTGTCGCCGCCGCCGTGGTCGTTGCCGCCGGGCAGCCGCTCGGCGTCGAACTCATACCAGGACGCACCGTCGTAGAGCAGGTCACAGCTGCGATCCGACGACCGCAGGTGGCCGCCCTTGACCAGTGCCCACCGCGGCCCCAGCGCGTGCAGGGCCTTGGCCGCCTCGCGCTGAGACCCCACATCCACGACGTCGACGCCCACCAGCAGCCGCACCTCGTCGAGGTTCGGCGTCACCAGCGTGGCCAGCGGAAACAATTGGTCGCGAAGCGAATCCAGCGCCGACGCAGCCAGCAACGCGTCGCCGTGCATGGACGCGCACACCGGATCGACGACGAGCGGGACCGTCAGACCCAGCCGGCGCCAGGCGGCGGCCACCGCGCCGATGATGGTTGACGACGCCAGCATCCCGGTCTTGGCGGCCTGCACGCCGATGTCGGTCACCACCGCCTCGATCTGGGCGGCCACGACATCGTCGGGCACCTCGTGAAAGCCCTTGACGCCCAACGTGTTCTGCACGGTGACCGCGGAGACCGCGACGCAGGCGTGCACGCCGAGTAGCGCCATGGTGCGCATGTCGGCCTGGATGCCGGCGCCGCCCCCCGAGTCGGACCCGGCGA
>NZ_LZJA01000014.1:0-20762 GCF_001666785.1 Mycobacterium sp. E3305
CGCGGCGGCCAAGCCGGCCGCGCCCAAGCCCGTCGCCCAGCCGGGAACCAAGCCGACGGCGGCCGACCGTGCGACACAGATGCGCAAGTCGATCGCCGCGGCGATGAGCCGGTCCAAGCGGGAGATCCCGCACTACTACCTGGCCGAAGAAATCATGCTGGAGAAGTCGTTGTCGTGGTTGACGACGCGTAACGCGCAGCGATCGATCGACGAACGAGTGCTGCCGGCCGTCCTGCTGCTCAAGGCCGTCGGCGTCGCCGCGCAGCGGTTCACTGAGTTCAACGGATTCTGGCGGGAAGACGGGTTCGAGCCCGCCAACGGCGTTCACGTCGGGGTCGGGATATCGCTGCGCGGCGGCGGCCTGGTCGCGCCCGCGATTCACGACGTTCCGGAAAAGAAGCTGGACGAGCTGATGGACGACCTCACCGACCTGGTCGGGCGGGCGCGGTCGTTCTCGCTGCGCAGTTCGGAGATGTCGGACCCGACCATCACCGTCACCAACCTCGGCGATCAGGGCGTCGATGCGGTCTTCGGAGTCATCTACCCGCCGCAGGTCGCGATCGTCGGATTCGGCCAGCCCGCCGAGCGGGTCTGCGTCATCGACGGTGGAATCCGGGTCGTCACCACCGTGCAGGCCACGCTCGCCGCCGACCACCGTGCCAGCGACGGGCACCGGGGCGCGCTCTTCCTCGCCGCCATCAACGAGCTGCTCCAGCAGCCCGACCTCCTAGAGAAGTGAGGCGCTATGACCAATGAAGACACTCGTACCGTGGTGCTGTCGGTACTCACGAGCATCGCCCCGGAGGTCGACCCCGAAGACATCGCCGACGACGTGCTGCTGCGCGACCAGGTGGACCTGGATTCCATGGACTGGCTGAGCTTTCTGCGCGGGATTCACAAGCGACTGCACGTCGACATCCCCGAGTCGGATTATGCGACGCTGCGCACCCTGTCCGACGTGGTGACCTACGTGGAGAAGAACGCGTCCACGGTGTGAGCCGCCAATCGCGAACGGGGACATCATCTTTCGCGGGCAAGGGACAGGGGGTCGCATCATGGGCAAGACGCCCGAGATCGAGGTGCTCGAAAAGGCGGTGCTGCTCGCCTGCCGCGCCCCCTCGGTGCACAACAGCCAGCCCTGGCGCTGGGTGTCCGAGGGCGGTGCCCTGCGCCTGTTCGTCGACCGTCGCAGGGCGATACCCGCTACCGACTATTCGGGCCGGGAAGTGATCCTGAGTTGTGGCGCCGTGCTGAACCACCTCTGCGTCGCCATGACCGCCGCGGGCTGGGAACCGAAAGTCCAGCGGCTTCCCGACCCGGACGACCCCGACCAGCTGGCCACGGTCACGTTCAGCCCGCTCGAGCACGTCACCGAGGCCCAGCACCGCCGCGCGGAGGCGATCCTGCAGCGTCGCACCGACCGGCTTCCGCTGGGCAGACCCACCTATTGGGAGCTGTTCGAACCGGCCCTGCGGGAGACCTTCGACGACAAGGTGGTCAGCCTCGACGTGTTGGCCGATGAGGTGCGCCCCCTGCTGGTGCAGGCGTCGCAGCTCACCGAGGAGCTGCGCCGCGACGACTCGTACTATCACGCCGAACTCGACTGGTGGACTTCGTCGTTCGTGTTGGCCGAGGGGATGCCGCCCAGCGCGCTGGCCTCCGACAAGGAGAGCTGGCGGGTGGACGTGGCCCGCAGCTTTCCGGTCAGGAGCCACGCGGACCGCCGCGGCGACGTCAAGGTCGATTGGGCGAAAATCCTGGTGCTGTGCACGCCCGGGGACACCAGGTCCGACGTGTTGCGGTGCGGCGAGGTGCTGTCGACGGTGCTGCTGGAATGCACGGTCGCCGGGATGGCGACCTGCCCGCTCACCCATCTGATCGAGCTCGAGGAAAGCCGGGACATCGTGCGCGACCTGGTGGGTCGGTACGGCGAGCCACAGGCGCTGATCCGCGTGGGGATCGCGCCGCCGATGGAACAGCTCCCGCCGGCAACCCCGCGGCGCCGGTTGAACGATGTGCTGCAGATCCGGTAAACGATCATTGGTCCCCGGCCCGCGGGACTTTCGGCCGACGCCCGCGCCGGGCTCGCGCAATACCATCGGGTGTGTAGCGCTTTTCGATGAAGGGGACGACTGATGTCACTGATCGACGATGGGGTGTCCATCCTGCCGGTGAACGAATGCTGGGATCTGATCGCGGGCGTGACGCTGGGCCGCCTGGTCACCAGCGTCGGCGGTCAGCCCGAGATCTTCCCGGTCAACTACGCCGTCCAGCGCCACACGGTGCTGTTCCGCACCGCCGAGGGGACCAAACTGGTCAGCACCGCGATCAACAACCGGGTGCTGTTCGAGGTCGACGACCACAACGTCGCCGAGGGGTGGAGCGTGATCATCAAGGGCACCGCGCGCTCTCTGCGCAGCAACGAGGACATCGAGGAGGCCGAACGCGCCCAGGTACTGCCCTGGACGGCCTCGGAGAAGTCACATTTCGTGCGGATCGTCCCCGAGATCGTCACGGGCCGCCGGTTCCGTTTCGGTGCCGCGGAGTGATGCGCGGCTAACCGGACCGCATCCGCCGCGGCCGCGGCACGAACTCCAGCGACAGCAGCACCATCAGCGCCGCCGGAATGTGATGGGCGCACAGCACCACGTAGCGCCGGTTCGACAGCGCGTGGAACTTGCGCAGGTACCGGTACAACGACTCCAGCCGGATCAGCGGGTCCAACAGGTGGATCAGCCGCAGCGCGGCCCGCTGCAGCAGGCCCGGCCGCGTGGCTTCGAAGATTTCCGGAAACGCCGCAAAGGCGAGGGAAAGACGCTCTCCCCCAGACTGTTCCGCGTGAGCGATCATGTCGACGCTGAGCCGCTCGTCGACGCCGTTGGGCGCGTCCGGGCGACGGAACGGCACGTCCAGGCTGACCTCGGAACCCCCGCCGGCGGTGAGGTATCGGTGAAACGCGACCGCACGCCCGTCCCTGTCCCGCGCGATGGCCAGCGAGACGCCCGGGAAGCGGCCCTGCAGCGCGCCGTCGAGGTTCATGCAGAAGCCGCGGTCGGTGCGCGCGGCCCGGTGCGCGGCGTACAACACCTCGGTCAGCTCGGCCAGCATCGTGCCACTGAGATGCTGTTCGTCGACGATCTCGGTCGTGACGCCGCAGTTGCGGGTGCGCTGAACAGCCTGGCGCAGGTTGCGAAAGCGGCGCCCCCTCAGGGTGAAGTGGCGGATGTCGACGACGACATCGCGGCCGATCGGCACCGACAGCATCGGCTGGCCGACCGTGTCCCTGCGCCACAGCCCGAGGTGGCGTTCACCCGCGGCCAACACGATGATCTGCCAGCCCCGGCCGCGGCACATGCGGACGAAATCAACTGCCAGCTCATCGAATCGGGTCACATCACCGATCGGATCGCCGCTCACCACGGCGAAACCCAGCCGCGTTCGGTAGGCGATCGCCGCAGTGCCCTCGGTGTTGAAGTGATAGCTCTTGCTCGAATGCATCGCGAACGGCGCCAACGGATCTCCGCGCGTGGCGTCGACCAGACCCCACACCCGGCCCAGCAGCTCCGGCTGCGCCCGCACCGTGGTGGGCAGCGTCAGCGCGAGCCCGCTGCCGGCGATCAGGACATTGCCCAGCACCGTCCAGGACGCGACATGCGCCCCGAGCCCGGCCGCCACCGCGGCGGCGGCGTACACCGCATGTGCGGTGGTCACCGGACGGCCGAGAAAGACGCCGCGCGCGATCAAGGCGGCCGCCCCCAGCAGCGCCATCGACCAGCCGAACCGGCCCGGGGCGACGCGTTCATAGCCCAGATATTCGCGGGCGACCAGCACCACGAACCAGAGCAGGACGCACAGCAGCATCAGCACGCTGACGCGGCGCGCCGCGGGCGCGTCGGCGCCCACCAAGATCCGCTCCCCGCCCCGCGCCGTGTTGGCGCCGCGGCTCTCGGGACTGATTTTCACCGCGCGCTCTAGCGCACCACGAGCACGGAGCATTCGGGGTGGCGGAAGAGCGGGTGCCCTTGGGGTCCGACCAACTGCGCCAGCTGCCGCGCCTCGTCCGCGCCGATCACGGCGAGTTGTACTCGCTCGTCGTTGGCGCTCAGGTAGCCCGCGATGCCCTGCCTCGTGGTGATCGGGTAGACGCGCACCTCGGGGTATTGCCGCCCCCAGTCCGCCACCCGGCGTTCGAACGCGCCGTCGCCGTGCTCGGTGAGTTCCTCGGGGCGGCCACCGAGGACGAGCATGGGAGCGCGTCGCAGTTTCGCCTCCGCCGCAGCGAAACTCACGACGGCGTCGGTGTCGGGTGTGTCCGTCATGCGGACCACGATCCAATTGATGTCCGGTGGCGGCCGGTCGGAGCCGGTCCGCAGGACCGCCACCGGGCATTGCGCCTTCTCGGCGAGCTCGGTCGCCGTCGAACCCACGATCGAGCGGGCGTAGCGCCCGATGCCGACGCAGCCGACGCAGATCAGCGCGGCATCCGACGACGCCTCCAGCAGCACCGAACCCGCGGGGCCCCGCGCCACCTCGGTTTCCAGCGGCACGGCCTTGTTCGTGGCCTCAACCGCCAACCGCGCTTGCCCGAGCGACTTCTCGGCGTGCGCTACGTCGCGCTCGTAGTCTTCCGGTGCCTCGTGCGTCGGTTTGATGACGGAGACCAGACGCAGTGCAACGCCGCGGGTGATGGCCTCGTCGACGCCCCACAGCGCGGCCGCGATCGCCGCCGACGAACCGTCGATTCCCACCAGTATCGGTTTCATCGTCGCACCCCTTCCGCTGTCCAAAGTGTGTCAGCGCGTTTGGATGGACGAGCGGATCGGCACGGCCGGGGCCAGCCGCTCCGCGCGGCGCTTGACGGCGAGCAACAGGCCACGCGTCCCGAGGGAGATCATCGGCCGGGCCAGTTCCAGGACGAACACCTCGCCGGGGTAGCGCAAGCCGATTCGGGCGCGCGCGAGAAGCCGGACCCGGTCCTCCCAGTGCGGTTGCAGGTGAAACGACAGGACCGCGGTCCAGCGCGGTTCGGATCGCATGGCATTGAGCACGACATACTTCTCGGGCGCGATCTCCGTGACCCGCAACGTCACCCCGTCCGGCAACCCCCGCCAGCCCTCGGGAGCCAGGCGGATCACGTCCCCCACCCGCAGGCTCCCGTTATCGGCCCGTCCCGCAACGGTTTCCGGCCCCTGGATGCCGCCCGCCGCCCTGTCCCGGCCCATCTGCATCAGCCAGGACCACACCACGGGCGCGGTCGCGTCGATGTCGACCGCCTCGGTCGTCTGCACGGCCGGATCGGCCACCAACATGTCCCCCGGGACCCGCAGCTGCGACTCGGCCTTGGTTGCGCCCCAATTGCGGTAGTACCTGCGCGCGCAGTACAGCACGGTGAGCAGCGCAGCGGTCTGGGCGAAGCGCTTTCTCGTGTTGGCCATGGCGCCAGTGTGCGCGGAGCGCCCCGATGCCTGCGAGGGTCCTAGGTCCTTGGTGCGGCCGCCAATATGCCCTGCGCACCCGCGGGAAGCGCCGCCCTAGCCGGCCGGGGTGATCAGTCCGTAATGCCCGTCGTAGCGGTGGTATAGCACGCTGGCGCAGCCGTAGACGGCGTGGATGAAGAACAGGAACGGCAGGCCGAGCATGGCCAGCCGGTCTTCGGCTCCCTCTTCGGTGAGGCAGGGCAGCGGTTGTGAGCTGATGGTGACGGGCAGCGCGTGTGGACTCACCCGGTCGGCCATCCCCGGCGCCGCCAGCGCCAGGCGGTACCCCGTGGGCCCGCCGCGATACAGCACGCCTGCGGTGCCGGTGCCCTTCTCCGTGAACAGGTGAAAGTCGTAGTCGAGCAGCTCGAGTTCGCGGGCGGCCTCGTCGAGGGTGCAGGGCGCCAACGTGAACGACTTGCGTCGGATGACGCGTCGGTGGTTCGCCTGGCGGGGAAGGTAATTCGGCCGGTGGGCCGTCTCGGACTCGTACCGCCATTCGTCGGCTCCCGCCGGGAACTCATCGCGGCGCGCCTCCCAGTGGTCGGCGGCGCGTTGCAGGCGGCGACGCAGCCGCGCCGCGAGAAGATCGACGGCTTCCCACGCCGTGTCGGCCTGCACCTGGGCGCGGACCGGCCGGCCGTCGACATCGAGGTTGGCCTGGGCGACGACCGGCCGCTGCACGGCCGGATCGCGGTGCCGGGTCAGCCGCACCCGGGCGTGCAGGACCGGCCGGCTCGTGTACCGCGTCAGCTCACCGATCTTGCGGCGCGCATATTCGGCCGCCGCGGGGAGTTCGTCACGGGCGGTGACCTGGACGTCCATCTCCTGTGGCGCTGGGGATTTGTGACTCATAGGTTAAGTGCTACGGCACGGAAACTGTTGCGGGACAGGGCCAAAAGTCACCGATCGGCTGTCGTCATGACGCCGCCTGGGAGCCCCCGGCCCGTTTGCGCATCCGGGTGGCGAACGCCGCGGCCCGGTCGAGGTCGTGTTCGTTGGGCCGCCCCCGGTTGATGCCGCCGATGAACCCGAAGGGTCCCACCGTGTCGAACCCCCGGCAGGAGAACGATCCGACCACCGTGAAGCCCTTTTGCTCGAGCTTGTCGCGAATCGGCCTGTGGTAGCCCAACAGCGGAATCTCGCGCGCTCCGCTGGTGACGAACGTGAAGGCCGCGGTGCGGTGGTCGGTGGCCGGGAGCCGGCTGATCAATCTCCGCAACCTCGCGTCGGCCATCATGTAGTAGATGCCGGAGCCGAAACCGACGAGGTCGTAGTCGCGAACGATCTCGGGTCCGACCGACTCGGGGGTGACGACCTCGGCGCCCAGAACCTCGGCCATCCGGTCGGCCACCAGCCGGGTGTTGCCGTGGGATCTGGAAGCGCACACTATCAGCGACCTCATGGCCCGCTCCTTCGTGCAAACGTGGCTGGACGATTCCATGCTGCCTAGCGACCGTCGACCCGGTAAGGGTGCAAAGGCACAGCGGCTTGAGGGCCTTGGTCACTTTTCGTCGAATCAGCCCTGGTGCAGGGCGGGCTCAGGGCGGAAGAACGGAGGTCCCTCGCGGTCGGGACTTCGGTCCCTATCGGCAAGTCCGGCGAACCGGTCAAATAAGTGTTGTGACCGTGACAGTTCCGAGAACGAAGCGCAATACCGTGGCAAGCGTTGTCGGGGCGGAGGTAATCATTCTCGAGTCGCACCCGGCGTGGGTTTCGGCGCGGCGCTACGAAGCCGAGCTGCTCGAGTCGATGCGCAGGCACCCGTCGTCGATGGCCCGGCCGTGAGCCGACGAATGACGGCGGTGCTGGCGGCGGCGCTGCTGCTGCTCGCCGGTGCGCCTGGCGTCGCCGCCGCCGACAGCGGGCGGCCGCAGGCAAAGCCGGAGGAGCGGGCGGCGGCCCTGATCCGGCCGTCCATCATGTATCTCGCCGGTGAGGGCTACGGCTTGGTCCGGTTGCCCAGCGGTGAGATCCTGTCGCAATTCGGGCGGGGATCCAGCATGCCGTTCCTGGCGACCTGGAACTGCACGGCCTTCGTCGTCAACCCCGACGGGTGGGTGGCGACGGCAGGTCACTGCGTGGACCCCGCGAGCGCGACGGAACTGATACTCAAGCGGGCCGTCGAAGAGTATCGAAGCGAGTTTCCGAATGCGCCCGAGTCGAGCGACCCCGCGGCCACTTTGGAGTGGTTGCAGAAGAACGCGCGGGTGGAAGGCGACGCCGTCGGCCAGGGGCCCCATGTCGGTATCGCGCTGATGTCCGGTACGGGAACCAAACTCGCGGACAAGGTCGTCGCCAACGTCGTCGAGTTCCGGCCCCTGGGAAAGGGCGACGCCGCTCTGCTGAAGGTGGCCAAGCACAACCTTCCGTCGTCCGAGCTCGCCACCGACGCCGAGGTGACCATCGGCACGCCCGTCCTCGCGGTCGGCTTCCCCGAGAGCACGCAGAACGTCACCGGCGCTTCGCTGGACCCCACCTACAAGAGCGGCAAGGTCAGCAAGAAGTCCGTCTCGGGAACGAATCCGACGTACGAGATCGACGCCGCGATGACCGAAGGCATGAGCGGTGGCCCGACAATCGGGTTGAACGGCAAGGTGATCGGCGTGAACAGCTTCGCGCCCGCCGGCGAAACGCAGCCGTTCAACTTCATCGGCCCGGCCGACGGTGTCGCTGCCATCATGGCCGGTAAGGGCGTCAAGCCGACGCTCGGACCGGCCGACCAGTTCTATCGCAAGGGGCTGACCGCCTTCTACGCCGGCCACTACACCGACGCGATCGCCGCTTTCGACCAGACGCTGGCCATGTCACCCGGCTACCCGGGCCTGGAGGACCTCAAGACAACCGCGGTCAACCTGCGCCAGCAATACGGCGACTCCTCGTCGCTGAGCGGCGCGAATCTGTTGTGGTACATCGTGATCAGCGTCGCGTCGGTGATCGGTCTCGCCGCCGGAGTGGCCATCCTCGGCCGCAGCAGGCGCCGCCCCCCGACGCCCGACGTGCAGCCGCTGCGCCTGATGCCCCGGCATGAGGAGGACGACGAACCACACTTCTGCGCGCACTGCGGCGCCGAGCATCATCCGACCGAACGGTTCTGCCCCAACTGCGGCAAGCACATCGATCTTCCCGCGGCGACGCGAGGAACCGGGCTGATATCTTGACCGAGGGCGCGGTGGACGCGGGACTATCCATCAGATTGGCGTCCGGGTTCGACGAAGCGGTGGCCCGCACCCGGGAAGCCCTTGCGCGGCAAGGTTTCAGCGTTCTGACCGAAATCGACGTCAGAGCAAGGCTGCAGGCGCAGCTCGGCGTGGAGCTGGAGGATTACCTCATCCTGGGCGCCTGCAATCCGGAGTTGGCGTACCGGGCGATCAACGTCGATCGGGAGATCGGGCTGCTGCTGCCGTGCAACATGCTGGTGCGCGCCGACCCGGGTGACGCGGGCAGCGTGATCGTCGAGGCGATGGATCCCGGCCTCCTGGTCGAGGTGACCGGCGAGCCGGCGCTGGTCACCATCGCCGCCGAGGTCACCGAGAACCTGCGTGCTGCGATCGCGTCGCTGACCGAAAGCGATTGATTTCGGCGGCCACCATACCGACCAGCATCGGCACCGCGCGGGCGACGCGAGGGCTCAGCCCGGCCCCCGGGCCGGTGTCCGCCGCCTCGACGGCGAAGACCACGATCGCGCCGGGTACCCGTTCGAGCGCTCGAGCCAGGGCATGGGTGCGGCCGATGTCGATGTGGTGCGAGCTCAGACCCCCGGGCTGGGCGGGCACGCCGTCCACGTCAATGCGGTGGATGCGACCCGGGTCCGCCGGTTCGGCGATCGCCGCGTCGATGACGACCGCCAGTCCCGCCCCCGTCCACGCCTCGATGAGCCCCATCGGCTCGGCGATACCAGTTCGCACAACGACATTGGGCCACGCGAGATCGCGCAACGCGTCGGCGGCGGCGACGCCGACACCGTCGTCGCGCCGGTAGCCGTTGCCGAGCCCGATGACGGCGACCCGGCCGGCGGCCGCTGACTCATCCGCGGTCATCCCCGCTCCACCGTCAGCCTCAAGAAGTGCGCCGAGCACGAGATACAGGGGTCGTAGCTGCGGATCAGCTGCTCGCACAGCTCGGTCAATGCGGCATCGTCGAGCGCGAGGTTGCCCGAGACCAGGCGGGCCAGGTCGGCCTCGATGGCCCCCTGGTTCTGCGACGTCGGCGGGATCATCGTCGCCGCCGACACCAGCCCGTCCTCCTCGATCCGGTAGCGGTGGTACAGCAGGCCGCGCGGCGCCTCGCTGACCCCGTGGCCGACGCCGGCCCGCGCCGGGACATCGACGAACGGCCGCGCCGGGCGCCGGTATTCGGCGATGATGCGCAGCGACTCCTCGATCGCGTAGACCACTTCGACGGCGCGGACGACGATGCTGCGGAACGGGTTTCGGCATTCGCCCGACAAGCCGGCCCGAGCGGCGGCTTGCGCGGCGATCGGCGACAACGCCGCCGCGTTCAGCGAGTACCGGGCCAGCGGGCCGGTCAGGTAGCGACCGCCGTCGAGGGTCGCGTGCAGGGCGGTGGAGTGCGGCAGCTGCGATTCGACGATGTGGTCGGTGAAGTCGGCCACGTCGAAGGCCGGACCGGCGCTGCGCGCGATGACGCCGTTCTCGATCGGGTAGGCGCCCGGCGCGGTGAGCGCCAGGAACTCGTGGTCCAGCTCGAGGTCGGGGAACTCGAATCCCGCCACCCACTCGACCGTCGCCACCGCGTCGTCCAGCGCGCGGCGCAACTCCTCCTCGATCGGCTGGAACTCCAAACGCGTTGGCACGGAGTAGAATCCACCCAGACGCACGTTCACCGGGTGTATCGCCCGGCCCCCGACGAATTCCATCAGCCGGTTGCCCACCTTCTTCAGCGCGAGCCCCCGCTCGACGATCTCCCGGTGGTCGCGGGCCATCCCGACGATGTCGGGGTAGCCGAGGAAGTCCGGCGCGTGCAGCAGGTAGATGTGCAGCGCGTGACTGTTGATCCACTCGCCGCAGTACAGCAGTCGCCGCAACGCGACGAGCTGCTCGTCCACCCGCACGCCGCAGGCCTGTTCGATCGCGTTGCAGGAGCTGACCTGATAGGCGACCGGGCAGATGCCGCAGACCCGGGCCGTCAGGTCGGGCGGCTCGGTGTGGGCGCGTCCGCGCAGGAACGCCTCGAAGAAACGCGGCGGCTCATAGATGTTGAGCTGCACGCTGTGCAGCTCACCGTCTCGCAGCGTGACGTGCAGCGCGCCTTCGCCTTCCACGCGGGTCAACGCGCCGACGCTGAGCGTGCGTTCGGACGGGTTCACGGCTTGCTCCGTTCGGCCGCGAAGGTGGCGACGTTGAACGTCGAGAACACCCGGTCTACGCCGCCCTCGGACATGCCGTCGCGGCGCAACAGCGGGATCATCGTCGCGGTCCGCGGCGCCGCGGACGGCCCGAAGCAGCCGTAGCAACCGCGATGATGACTCGGGCACAACGCCCCACAGCCGGCGTGGGTGACCGGCCCCAGGCACGGAATCCCCTCGGCGACAACCACACACGTCACCCCGCGGAGCTTGCACTCGGTGCACACCGTCTTGGCCGGCAGCCGTGGCTTGCGGCCGATCAGCAGGGCCGCCAGGGTGTCGAGCAGTTGGCCCCGGTCGATCGGGCAGCCCGGCAACTGGTAATCGACCTTGACATGGGCGGAGGCCGGCGTGGACGTCGCCAGCGTGTCGATGTATTCCGGCCTGGCATAGACGACGGAGGTGAACTCGGTGATGTCGGCGAAGTTGCGCAGCGCCTGCACTCCCCCGGCCGTCGCGCACGCCCCGATGGTGACCAGCACCTTCGATTGCTCCCGGATCTCCTGGATGCGCTGCAAGTCGTGCCGGGTGGTGATCGAGCCCTCGACCAAAGACACGTCGTAGGGGCCGTCGACCGTCGCGCTGGAGGCCTCGGCGAAGTTGGCGATCTGCACCTGGTCGGCGAGGGTGAGCAGTTCGTCCTCGCAGTCCAGCAGGGTCAGCTGACATCCGTCGCAGGAGGCGAACTTCCACACGGCCAGGGTGGGTCGGCTCATCACAGCTCCTTCACCCGTAGCAGCGGCCCGGCGACGTCGTAGCCGACTACCGGGCCGTCGCGGCACAGCAGCAGCGGCCCCAGCTGACAGTGACCGCACAATCCCGCACCGCACTGCATGTTTCGCTCCAGGGATACTCGAATATTCTCGGCCGCAACGCCTTTCGCGAGCAGGGCCTCGGCGCCGAACCGCAGCATCGGCTCGGGTCCGCACAGGAAGGCGGTCGTCCGACCGGGGTCCAGGACGAGTCGGCCGAGAGGCTCGGTGACCAGGCCGACCTCACCGTCCCAGCCCGGTGTCTTGGCGTCGACGATCAAATGCAGTTCGATTTTCGGATCCTGCGCCCATTTTTCGAGCTGAGCGGCGAAGACGAAGTCGGCCTGCGACCGGGCGCCCACGACGAGCGTCACCTTGCCGTAGCGCGACCGCTCGGCCAGCGCCCCGAGTATCGCCGGACGCAAGGGGCACAGGCCGACGCCGCCGGCGACCATGACCAGATCGCGGCCGACGGCCTCCTCGAGCCCCCAGGTGGTGCCGAACGGGCCCCGGACACCGATCACGGTTCCCGGCTGCGCGTCGTGCAGGGCGCGACTGACCGCGCCGACCGCGCGGATCGTGTGCGTGATCGAGCCGTCGGTGACGGTGGGATCACCGCTGATCGAAATCGCGGCCTCGCCGACGCCGAACGCGTAGAGCATCATGAACTCTCCGGGCTGCGGTGCGCGCAACACCTCGCCGAGCGGTTCCAGGCACAGGGTGGCCGAGTCCGGGCTTTCCACGACGCGGCTGCGCACCCGATACGGGTTGGGCGCCATCACCGACGGGGGCGCGGCGACCGCCGCCGCGTCAGTCATCGCGGGCCATCTTGTTCATCTCCTCGGTGATGTCGATGCCGGTGGGACACCAGGCGATGCACCGCCCGCAGCCGACGCACCCGGACATGTCGAACTGGTCGTGCCAGGTGCCGAGTTTGTGGGTCAGCCAATGCCGGTACCGCGAGGCGCCGGACTGGCGGACGCTGCCGCCCCCGTGGATGTAGGTGAAATCGGGCTCGAAGCACGAGGCCCAGTGCAGCCAGCGCTCCGCGTGCTCACCGGTCAGATCGCTGACGTCTTCGGTGCTGGTACAGAAGCAGGTGGGACACACCATCGTGCAGTTGCCACACGTCAGGCAGCGGCTGGCGACCTCGTCCCATTGCGGCGATTCGCGCGAACGGACCAGCAAATCGCGAAGATTCACCTCGGGCATCTGGCGGCCCATGCGATGGGACGCGGCCTCCACCGCGTCACGCGCGGAACCGATCTCCGCGTCTTCGGCGGTCCGATGCGGGACGGCCGCGAGGACGTCGGCGCCATCCGGGGTGCCCACCTCGACCACGTAGGTCACGTCGTCACCGTCGAGCCGCTCGGTGAGCGCCAGGTCGTAGCCCGGACCGGCCGCGGGCCCGGTACCCATCGAGGCGCAAAAGCACAGCCCCCCGGGCTCGGTGCAGTTGACCGCGATCACGAAGATCTGCCGATGCCGGCGCACGAAGGAGCTGTCGGGAAGCTGGCCGCGGCCGAGCACCCGATCGAGCGTCGCGATCGCCGCCAGGTCACACCCGCGCACGCCCAGGAACGCGTAGCGCGGAATCTCCTCTTCCGCTTCGCCGTCGCTGAAACCGTCCCGGGAGCCGGCCCACAACCGGCGCCGTGCCGGGTGCAGAAACTGCTTCCACGACTGCGGCCCGGACGAGTGCCCGAACGCGGCGTCATCGTCGCGGCGGCGCACCCGGTAGTGCCCGGGTGCCACCTCCACGCCCCACCCCCGCGGTAGGTCCGCGGCGGACTCCAATTGATCGAGGACGATCGCGTTGTCCCGCAACGTCGGACCGATCACGCGGTATCCGCGCTCGATCAGGACCTCGACGAGGCGGTGCAACCCGGCGGTGCCGAATGACGCGGCACCGGAATCCTCGCCGTATCCGATCATCGGCTCATCATCTTCCAGTTCGGCTGTGCTGTATAGGGGTTGGACAACGGACGCACCGGTTACGAGGCCTCGGCGAGGAACTCGATGTCGCGTTCCCACATTGCGTCACGGGCACGATCCAGCCGGGCGCGGACGACGGCGACAAGCACCGCCATCGCAACGGCCACCGCCAGCGCCGTCACCCCCGCGACGCCGACCGCCTCGGCCACGGCCAGCCAGGTGGGGGTGGGAGGCATCACCGGATTGCCGTCCGCATCCACCCAGATTTCGACGGTTCCGTCGACCTTGGCCTGCTCGCTGACCGCCAGCGGTCCGACGCGGTCCCCCTTTGGCCCGGCCCACTTCGCTTGCACGACAGTCACGCCCAGATCCTCGACCAGGGCGTCGGTGACCGTTGCCCGCACGCGGTGCCGGTCGTGCGCCTCCTGGATGTACACCCGGTCCCGCGCGCCGTAGGTCACCGCGCCCGCCACGCCGGCGACGGGAACGGCGATCAGGGACACGGCCAGCGCGACCAGGACGACCAACGCTTCGATGCGATCCGAGCGGCGGAGCAAGGGGTTGCGGCCGAAAACGCGTGCCACCCGCCAGCGGCGTGGGTTGAAGGTGAACGTGTCCATTGTGTCCTCTGCGCCGCAACGATTTCGCCGGTTCAGAGGGCGACCCGGTGTTCGTGATCGGCCATCCACTCGACGAAGTCTCCCAGTTCGCGCCGCGGCGTGGCGGGCAACGGGTCCGCGTTGATCGGCGCCCACCCCACCCGTAGCAGCATCTGGGGGTAGTTGCTGTCGCCGAAGATGTCGGATTGAACCGCCGCGCGTGTTCCGGGCGACTCCAACGGTTCGGTGACCGGGCAACTGACCAGGCCCAGTGACGTCGCGGTGAGCAGCACGACGCTGGTCGCCTCACCGGCGCGCAGCTGCGCCAGGCGGTCGTCGTTGCGGGTGCCCAGCGCCAGGACCACGGCGTTGTCGTCGGCCGGTGAGGAGTCGGGCGCCATCGGCAGCACGGGGCCGGCGAAGAAGCGACCGGGAATCTTGGCGGTCGAATCCGGCGCGGGCGTGTTGCGGGCGGGAACGCCGGCGACCGACGCGTAGCGGCCACTCCACGCCGTCAGCTCGGCCAGATAGTCCTGGTTCAGGTGCTCCTGGACGGATTGGGCGACGATGTTGCGCAGGTTGTCGAGGTCTTCGACCTGGCACAGCGTCACCCCGCTGCGCGCCGCCCGGGCCGCCATCAGCGCGACGTCGCCCACCGGCACCGGCCACGAGCTGTAGTTGCGCCGGTCGGTCCGGCGCCGCGGGATGGCAGCGGCCATCGCGATGTCCACGGAGTCGGCCCGGTGCGGCGAAAGTTCAATCGCGGCAAGGTGGCTGGGGTCGGCGGGATTCGGGAACCGGGTCACCTTGGAGAGCCAGCCGACGGCCGCCAGCGCGACGACGCAGTGATGCAGCGCCGCACCGCAACTCAGCATCAGGTCCCGGCCGTCCGGGTCGATGTTGGGCAGCTGCCGGCTGTCATCGGAGTACAGATGCAGGCTCGCCGCGTCAACCCGCCACCGCCAGGGCTGGGAGTTGTGCACCGAGGGCGCCCGAGAGGCCAAACTCAGGACCGTCCGGACCGTGCCGGCATCCGGAAAGCGGGTGTTCATGGGTCGTTCCCCTTCGGTATTGCGTCTTCCCATTTACGATTGCGGATCGCCGCTCGTCCCACGAGGGCACGACGGCTCTAAGCGGAGGGACTTTGGGCCAATCGCGCAGCTAGGCGGCCGGTGCGATGGCCACATCGATCGACAGCCGATCGCCGATGGCATAGGCCGCCGACCAGTCGCCGACGCAGGCTGCCCTCGCCAGCTCGTCGACCAGGGGGCTGTGGGCGCCCAGCTCCGCCAGCCACGCCGCCACGATGGGTGCGATCTCGTGGCCCGGGACCCGGACGGTGCGGTCGCCGTGGAGACGATCGGTGACGCGGTAGATCGTCGCCGTCGGTACGGCCCGCAGCTGGTGCCGTTGTCTTGCGAACCTCATCACGCCCTCCTCGATCGAGCTTGGAATACATCCGACCACTTCCCCGGTGCGCTTCGTCAGGGCCGAACGCAACCGGGCCGCAAGTGCTTCAGTCGTGCTTTCGAGGATGCGGAGGTCCCGCGGGGGTAGGGCCGTTGGTCACCGCGCCGCGCGCCGCGAACGCGCCCGCGATCGAGGTGGCGGCGATCGTCAACAGCGCGCCGAACATCAGCGCCGACGCTTCGCCCGCGACCAGGAGGTGTTCCTCGGTGCCGATGGTCGCCGCGGCCACCGGCACCCCGAGCTGTGCGGCCGACAGCACCGCCAGGGTCAGCGGTTGGCCGAGCAGCCTGCCTGCGCAGTGCGCGAGCACGGCGCCGAGGCCCAGCCCCGCGCCGAGCAGGATGAGTTTCGGGTGCGAACCCAGCTCGCGCACCTGCAGCGAAGCGCCCAGCCAGACGAAGAACAGCGGGCTGAAGAAACCCTCGGTGATGCCGAAGAGCTGACGCGCCAACCGTCGCGGTTCGCCGACCATGCCGACCACCAGGCCCACCGCGAAGCCCGCCAGCATGACGGACACGCGCGCGCTCACGGCGAGCGCCGCCAGGGCGAACAGCACGATGAGGTTGGTCCGCAACTCCAACGCGAACCGGCGCTTCTCGGAGTAGGCGTGCAGGCGGCGGCGCCAGCCATCGGATCGCCGCAGCACCACGTACAACACCACCGCGCAGCCCGCCACCGCCAGCGCGCCCAGCGCGGCCGTCGGCGCGTGCCGCAGGTCAATCACCAACGGCAGCAGCACGATACACGCGGCGTCCGCGACCGCGATCTGGGCGGTCACGGCGATCACCTGCGGCCCTTGCAGTTTCAGCGAGTCGATCACCGGCAGCGCCAGGGCCGCCGACGACGAGGCCATCAGGACCGCGTACATCGCCGCGTGCCCGGTTCCGAAGGCCGCCGCCAGGCCGACACCCAGCGCCGCCGCGACGGCGCCGGCCAGTCCCGCGCGCCCCAGCGCCCGGGGCAGCGACGCGCGCAGCGCGCCGGCGCGCACCGGGACGTGCGTGCCGACGACGAACATGACCAGTGCGAAGCCGATGTTGGCGAGCAACTGGAACGTCGGGTTGGTGACGTCGACGAGGCCGAGGCCGGTTCGCCCGACGACCAGGCCCGCGATCAGCTCACCGATGATCACCGGGATCCGCAGGCGCGGCAGCGCGGCCAGCAGCGGGCCGGCCAGTCCGATGGCGGTCAGCAGCGCCAGGGTGTGGAAGCCAAACCCGGCCACGTCAACAGTCCCTGCCCGCCAGCACGAAGTTATTCTGCATTCTTCGCGCCGCAGTCCTAGGGATTGATCGTGTTGTCCCCCACTTGGCGCCCCCAGACGTACTCGATCGCGTACGGCGAGCCGGTGTCGAGATGGTTGTACGGCGCGATGCTGTTCCCGGTGTCCATCACCAATTCCGGTGCAGGCCACAGGTGACGGGTGATGGGCTGCCAGCACCCCGGGGCGCCGCCCGGGCCGCCGCGCGCGTTCACCCGCGGCAGGTTCTCGGGGTAGGTGTACGGGTTCGGCGCGCCGCCGACGACACCGGCGAGGCCGCCGACCAGGCTGGCGATCGTGGCCACCGCCGACACGGGGTTGGCCAGCAGCCCGAGCCCGGACAGCGCCTCGGTGTTCATGTTCAGCGAGTAGCCGTTGAATCCGCCCTCGGACGCACCGGTGAGGGGCACGACGTCGTGGTAGTTGCGCAGCGTGCAGTAGATCGCCGGGCTGTAGGTGTCCAGCAGCTGCGCGGTCGGCACCAGGTCCTGCGCGCCGCGGGCGAGGTACGGGCCGCCCTTGTTGAAGATGTCGGCGCCGGTGTTGCCGAACCCGGCCGCCGACAGCAACGCCTGATCCAAGTCCTTCTGCTGTTGATTGATGGTCCGCGAGGTGATCACCGCGTTGTTCAGGAAATCGAACAGATCGGGTGCCGCGTCGGCGTAGGTGTCGCCCAGCCCGGCCAGCAGCTGGATGTCGCGCCGCGCCTGCGGCATCTGCGGATTGACGTCGTCGAGGACCGCGTTGGCGTTGACCACCGACTGGCCGAATTTGTCGCCGAGGCCGGTCAGCGCCTGGGCGGCCGCGCTCAGCGTCAGGTTGAGTTTGACCGGATCGACCTTCTCGTTGATCGACACGATCGTCTGGAACAGCGTGTTGATCTCGGTGGTCACCGACCGCGCGTCGATCACCGTGCGCGGGTTGATCCGTTGCGGCGACGGCTTTTCCGGTGCGGTCAACGACACGTATTTGCCGCCGAACACCGTGGTCGCCTTGATGTCGGCGTTCACATTGGCCGGGATGAGCGACAAATAGCGCGGATACACCTCAAGCGTGAACTTGGCGGCCGGCTTGCCGTCCCGAACGGTCTCGGAGATGTTGCCGACGCGGCCGATCTCGACCCCGTTGTAGGTGACCTTCGAGCCGGGATCCATCACCAGCCCGGCCCGCGACGCCAGCATCGTCAGCTTCGTCTTCGCGGTGAAGCCGCCGCGGAACTGGACATACACCAGGGTGAAAACGATGGCCAGGATCACCAGCACGCCGACCGCGATCCACCGGTACGGCGGTAGGCGCTGGGAATTGATCTGCACCGGGGAAGACGTCGCCACCAATGCCCCTTACGTCTGCGCCGAGCGTCCCGGTGCCGCGGCGATCCTTCCCCCTGTCAGGGGCCTGCACACACATGCAATAACGAAGCCCACAAAATGTACCGTGGCGTCCCGCGATATGCGAACCGGCGTTCGCAGAATGGCGGTCGGACCCGGCGGCGGCAGCCAAGCGCGGAAAAGGCGCTACAGCAATCCAATCGGCCGTCGCGGCGCTGACCCGATCGCCTAACCGGCCTTGTCAGGCGTCGGGGTCTGCTGGACGGCGAGCGCGGTGCGCCGCCGGAGGAATTGGGCGAAGTACTCGTTGCGATCGGGCTGCAGAATTCCGTTCAGGAGGAGGGTCCAGCACTTCTGCAGGTCGTGTAAGAAACGTTCGGGTTCATCGAGACTGCTCGTTTTTCGCAGACCCATGTGCGCGGACAGCATCATCCGAGCCAGGTCCTCGGGGACGCAGTCGTCATCGATGTCACCCTCGGCGATGGCCTGCTCAACGATCGCCGCCAGCGCTTTGATCCATTGGCCGAACAGATTCTGATGGCGTCCTTCGGATTGCCCCACCGTTTCGACCAGGTTCAACGCCGCCCTGAACAGGTCCGACTTGAGGTCCTGGACGGCCACCAGAAACGAAAAGTCGATGAGGGTCTCCAAGCCTGAAAGCCCTCGGGTCTGCAGGCCATGCAGGGCGAGAGGCACCGCGGCCGTTTGCTCGTCGATCATCGAAATCGCCAGCGCGTGCTTGGAGGTGAAGTGGAAATACAGGGCGCCTTTGGTCAGCCCGGCCTCGGCGAGAATGTCGTCGAGACCAACCTCGTGGTACGGCCGCCGGGCAAACTGCTGCGAGGCGGCCCGAATGATCTGCCGCCGAGTCGCATCGGCTGAGGGGCTCAGCACGGCTGGTGTGTGTGGCCGGGCAACGCCGCAAGCGGCTGCAATGCCGACAAATCGCCTCCCCTGCGCAGATAAGCAGCTCGATTAAACGGTAACCGCTGAAAGCCGGGCTGTGCGTCGCGCCCACCCGTACTTCTCGTTTCGCTACCCGAACGGGTGGCGGGATTCTTCGCAGACGGCAGCGCGGAGCGCCTCAGTACACTAAGCGCCACGGAATGCCCAGGCTCGAGGCGAGGCGATTGGGATGCAGACGGGAGCGCAACCGACGCAGGTCGTGGCGACCAGGGTGCAAGCCCCGACCTATGACGACGGCCTGGTTCCCCGCGCGCGGCTCATCGAATTGCTGCGGTCCGGCCGCGCGAAGCGGTTGGCGTTGATCCACGCCCCGGCCGGCTTCGGGAAGACAACCCTGGCCGTGCAGTGGCAGCGGGTGCTCCTCGCCGAGGGCGTCCCGGTGGCGTGGCTCAGCCTGGACCGCGACGACAACGACGTGGTGTCCTTCCTGGCGCACCTCATCGAGGCGGTACGACGGGTCGAGCCGTCGATGGCCGCCAATCTCAGCGATCTGCTCGAACAGCACACGGGCCAGGCTCGGCGCTACGTGCTGGCCGAACTCGTCAACCGGATCGCCGAACGCCGTCGGCCGCTGGTGATCGTGTTGGACGACTGGCATCTCATCGACAGTGCCGACACCGCCGCGGCATTGGACTTCCTCTTCGACACCGGGCCGGGCAATTTGCACCTGGTCATCACGAGCCGAACCCAGACGCCGGCTATCGCGAAGCTGAAAGTGCGCAACCAGGTCACCGAAGTCGACACCGCGCATCTGCGCTTCGACCCCGAAGAGTCCGCCGCCTTCTTCGGCCTGAATGCCTTGGCGCTCAACGACGACGACGTGCGCCGCCTATGGTCGAGCACCGACGGCTGGATCGCCGCCCTGCAGCTGGCCACGCTGTCGTTGCGCGGCTGCGAAGATCCGTCGGAGCTGGTCAGCGCCTTCTCCGGTCGTCACCGCTCCATCGGCGACTATCTGGCCCAAAACGTCCTCAACGCCTTGCCGCCCGACTTGCTCGACGTCCTGCTGGCCACCTCCATATGCGATCGCCTCTGCGGAGAGCTCACTTCCGCCCTCAGCGGTCAGCCGCGCGGGCAGACGATCCTCGAAGAACTCGAGCACCGCAACATGTTCCTGCGGCCACTCGACGACGACCGCGAGTGGTTTCGGTATCACCACCTGTTCGCCGATCACCTGCGCCGACGGCTGGAACGTGACTATCCAGAGCGGGTGGCCGACTTGCACCGCACCGCATCGACCTGGTTTGCCGACCACGGGCTGCTCGGCGAGGCGGTGACGCACGCAATCGCCGCGGGCGATGCCGAGGGGGCGGTGGATCTGGTGGAACGCCACGCAATGCCCCTGGTGGAACACAGCCGGATGGCGACGCTGCTCGGGCTGGTCAACAAGCTGCCCAAGACGTTGCTGGCCAGTCGGCCGAACCTGCAGATCGCCATCGCGTGGGCCCATTGCCTGCTGCACCAGGCCCCGGAGGTGCAGGTCGCCCTCGACCACGTTCGCGCCGCGGCGCCCTCGGCCACCGACGGTTTCGGCGCAGGCGTCCTCGGCGAGGCCGACGTGGTGCAGGCCTGCACGGACGTCTACGGCGATCGCATCGACCGCGCC
>NZ_LZJA01000015.1:0-10054 GCF_001666785.1 Mycobacterium sp. E3305
GTGTCGACGATGCGGTGCCGACTGCTGAACGGCTTGCCCCGCATCACGCGGTCCAGGACGGCCGAGGCGCGTTCGCGGTCCTCGGGATGCTTGTGCTTGAGCAGCAGGTCCGTGGTGGGCTCGACCTGCCCGGGCCGGTACCCGTGCATCCGCGCGACCGCGTCCGACCACTCCCAGCGCTGGCCGTCCTGGACCGCGTGATGCGGGGCAAGCCGTTCAGCAGTCGGCACCGCATCGTCGACACCGGGGGCCGCACCCTGTGCGTCGTCGTCGCGGGCGACCGGATGCTCGACGACCACGGCACCGTGATCGGGACGTCCGGGTTCTACGTCGACGTCACCGACTCGCTGCAGACCGACATCAACAAGGTCCTGTCGGCGGTGGCCGACGCCCGCGCCCGAATCGAGCAGGCCAAGGGCGTGCTGATGGCCGCCTACGACATCTCCGCCGAGCGGGCGTTCGACATCCTGGTGTGGCGCTCCCAGGAGACCAACCTGAAGCTGCGCGACCTCGCCAGCCGCTTCCTGGACGCGGTGGCCAGCAAGGCGTCGGCGGAGACCCAGAGCGAAGTCGACCGGGCGCTGCTGACCCTGGAGTAGCCGCAGTAGGGTCGGGCCAGTGGCGCACCTATTGGGAGCCGAGGCCATCCGCCTCGAATATCCGACCCAGCTGGTATTCGATTCGGTCACGCTGGGCGTGAACGACGGCGCGCGCATCGGCATCGTCGGCCGCAACGGGGACGGGAAGTCCAGCCTGTTGCGGCTGCTCACCGGCCAGCTGCGGCCCGACTCGGGCCGCGTGACCCGCCGCAGCGGCTTGCGCGTCGGCGCGCTCAGCCAGGCCGACACCCTGGACCCGGCCCACACGGTGGGCTGGACGCTGGTCGGCGAGGCGGCCGAACACCAGTGGGCCGGCGACCCCCGGGTCCGCGACGTGGTCGCCGGCTTGGTCTCCGACATCGATTGGGACGCAGCGATATCCACGCTCAGCGGAGGTCAGCGCCGGCGGGTGCAGCTGGCCCGGCTGCTGGTCGGCGAGTGGGACGTCATCGCCCTCGACGAGCCCACCAACCATCTCGACATCGAGGGCATCACCTGGCTGGCCGACCATCTCAAACAGCGCTGGGCGCGCAACACCGGCGGGCTGCTGCTGGTGACGCACGACCGCTGGTTCCTCGACGAGGTCGCCACCACGACGTGGGAGGTGCACGACGGGATCGTGGAGCCGTTCGAGGGCGGCTACGCGGCGTACGTGCTGCAGCGCGTCGAACGGGACCGGCTGGCCGCCACCGCGGAAGCCAAGCGGCAGAACCTGATGCGCAAGGAGCTGGCGTGGCTGCGTCGCGGCGCGCCGGCGCGGACCTCGAAGCCCAAGTTCCGCATCGAGGCGGCCAACCAGCTGATCGCCGACGTGCCGCCGCTGCGCAACACCGTCGAGCTGGCCAAGCTGGCCACCGCCCGGCTCGGGAAGGACGTCATCGATCTGCTCGACGTGTCGGTCTCGTTTGACGGCCGTCCGGTGCTGCGCGACGTCGAATGGCGGATCGCCCCGGGCGAACGCACCGGCATCGTCGGCGCCAACGGCGCCGGGAAGTCGACGCTGCTCGGGCTGATCGCCGGGACCATCGCGCCGGACGCCGGACGGGTCAAGCGCGGCAAAACCGTTCAGCTGGCCGTGCTCGACCAGCAGGGCGACGCCCTGGCCGGCCTCACCGACGACCGCATCGCCGACGTCCTGGCCCGGTTGCGCGGCGGCTACGAGGTCGAGGGCCGCGAGGTGACGCCGGCCCAGCTGCTGGAACGGCTGGGGTTCGGGCGCGGCCAGTTGTCCGCGCGCATCGGCGAGCTCTCCGGCGGGCAGCGGCGGCGGTTGCAGCTGATGCTCACGCTGCTCTCCGAGCCGAACGTATTGCTGCTCGACGAGCCGACCAACGACGTCGACACCGACATGCTCACCGCGATGGAAGACCTGCTCGACTCGTGGGCCGGGACCTTGATCGTCGTCTCGCACGACCGCTACCTGCTCGAGCGGATCACCGATCAGCAGTACGCCGTTCTCGACGGCCGGTTGCGGCACCTGCCCGGTGGCATCGACGAGTACCTGCGGCTGGCGGCGCGCGAGGCCGGCGCCGCGGCGGACGGCGGCCCGGCGCCCGCGGAGCCGCAAGGCATGTCCGGGGCGCGGCGCCGGGCCACCGAGAAGGAGCTGGCCGGCGTCGACCGCCAGCTCGCCCGACTGGCCGACCGGATCGCGGACAAACACCACGACCTCGCCCGCCACGACCAGTCGGACCATGTCGGCATCACGCGGCTCACCCGGGAATTGCGGGCGCTCGAGGACGAGGTCGCCGAGACGGAGGGCC
Organism: Mycobacterium sp. E3305; assembly: GCF_001666785.1. NCBI lineage: Bacteria > Bacillati > Actinomycetota > Actinomycetes > Mycobacteriales > Mycobacteriaceae > Mycobacterium > Mycobacterium sp. E3305. The sequence continues at coordinate 2,363 of NZ_LZJA01000015.1, forward strand.
GTTGGCTGGAGCTGTCGGAGGCGCTGGAATGACGCCCGTGCGGTACCGGCCCGGCGAGGCCTTGCTGGCGCTGTACCGGCGGCGCGGCCCGGTCATCAACTCCGGCGTCGCCCGGCACGGTTACACCTACCTGCTGGGCGCCGAGGCGAACAAGTTCGTGTTCGCCAACGCCGACGCGTTCAGCTGGCGGTTGACGTTTCAGAACCTCGCCATCGTCGACGGACCCACCGCGTTGATCGTCAGCGACGGCGACGATCACCGGCGCCGGCGCAGCGTCGTCGCGCCCGGGCTGCGGCACCGCCAGATCCAGGACTACGTCGCCACCATGGTGTCCACCATCGACGCCGTGATCGACGGCTGGCGACCCGGGCAACGGCTGGACATCTACTCCGCGTGCCGCTCGGCGGTGCGGCGCAGCACCGCCGAGAGCCTGTTCGGCCCGCGCCTGGCCACCCATTCGGACTTTCTGGGCGAACAGCTGCAGCCGCTGCTGGACCTGACTCACCAACTGCCGCAGTCGGTTGCGCTGCAACGGCGGCTCAACGCCCCGGGGTGGCGACGGGCGGTGGCCGCCCGGAAACGCATCGACGCCCTGGTCGACGAGCAGGTCGCCGCCGCGCGGGCCGAGCCCCGGCCCGACGACCACATGCTGACGATGCTGATCAACGGTCGCGGAGACGAGGGCTACGCATTGGGCGACAACGAGATTCGCGATGCCGTCATCTCACTGATCACCGCCGGCTACGAGACCACCAGCGGCGCGCTGGCATGGGCGATCTACACGCTGCTCTCCGTGCCGGGTGCGTGGGACACCGCGGCCCGCGAAGTGGCGCGCGTGCTCGGTGGACGGCCGCCGGGCGCGGGCGACCTGACGGCGATGACCTACCTCAACGGCGTCGTGCACGAAACCCTGCGGCTCTACCCGCCCGGGGTGATCTCGGCGCGCAAGGTGATCCGCGAGATCTCCTTCGACGGCCACCGCATACCGGCGGGCCGGCTGCTCATCTTCAGCCCATACGTCACGCATCGCATCCCCGAGATCTGGCCCGGGCCAACGCAATTCCGGCCGGAGCGGTGGGACCCCGACGCCCCGGACTACCGCAAGCCCGCCCCACACGAGTTCATTCCGTTCAGCGGGGGCCTGCACCGCTGCATCGGCGCGGCCATGGCCACCACCGAGATGACCGTGATGCTGGCCCGGCTGCTCGCCAGGACCACACTGCGGATGCCGCCTCAGCGCATCCGCGCGGCCAACCTTGCCGCGTTGTCCCCGAAGCCGGGGTTGACCGTCGACGTCGTCGCCACCACCGACCTAGCGCCAGCTCAGTAGCACGAACTCGGCGCTGAATCCCGGGCCCATCGCGAGCATCAGCCCGGGGCCCCCGCCGGGCGGCGGCTTGGCGATGGTGTCGCGCAGGATGTGCAGCACCGACGCCGACGACAGGTTCGCGACCTCGCCCAGCGAGCGCCAGGTCAGCTCGAGGGCGTCCGGGGGCAACTCGAGGGCGTTGCCGATCGCGGTGATGACCTTGGGGCCGCCGGGGTGCGCCACCCAGGCGCCCACGTCGTCCTTGGTCAGCCCGTGGGCACTCAGGAAGCGGCCGACGTCGTCGGCCAGGTAACGGTCGATGAAGTTGGTGAGCTCCGGCGACATCACCAGATGCAGCCCGGCCGAGCTGACGTTCCAGGCCATGACGTGCAGCGATTCGGGGTACAGCCGGCTGCGGGAATCGACGATGTCGGGCCCGCTGGGGCTCAGCCGTTCGGCGCGACGGTCACCGACCGCGACCACGGCGGCCGCCCCATCCCCGAACATCGCGGTGCCCACCAGGCCGGACACGGTCGGCTTGACCGCCGGGAAGGTTAGCGAGCACAGCTCGACCGACACCAGGACCGCGACGCCGTCCGGGGCGCCGCGCAGGTAGTCGTGCAGGCGGCCCACCCCCGCCGCGCCGGCCGCGCAACCGAGCCCGAACAGCGGCACCCGGCGCACGTCCGGGCGAAGGCCGAGCCGTCCGGCGATCCGCGCGTCGAGCGACGGGACCGCCACCCCGGTGACCGTGGTGGTGGCGATCATGTCGATGTCCCGTGGCTGCAGGCCGGCCTCCTCGAGCGCCCCCAGCAACGCTTCGCAGCCCAGTTCGACGGCGTGTTCGATGAACACCTCGTTGGCCTCACCGAAATCGGTGAGCGACGGGTAGCGCTCCAGCGGCAGGACCAGGTGGCGGCCGTTGACCTTGGCGGCGGCGTGCAACCGCCGGACGATCTCCTCGTGTTCGGCCAGAGCCGGCAATTCGACGAGCTGGTCCGTAATTTCGGCCTGGCTGTAACGATGCGGGGGCAACGCTCCGAAAACACCCGCGATGACGCTCATGCCCAACCCTTTTGCCCGCGTCCCAGCTCGAATGGGACATTCGCCGATTTCCGAAGTTTAAGCAATCGGCGGTTATTCGGCAAAAGTTTGAAGTATTCGACGTGTGTCTTATTGCTTCGGCATTTTTTCATTCGGAGTCCTGGTTTTTCAGTGCCATCGCGATGAGGGCGTCGGGGCTCAGCGAGTCGATGGGATCGGTGACCGGTTGGGCCACAACGCTTTCCGGGCCGCCGGCGAGCAGGAGAAGTTTGTCGAGCAATCCGGTCCTCCTCAGCTCGGCGAGCGGAATGTTGCGCAGCGAGGACCACACCTTTTCCTCGTCCGATTCCCGGTCCTCGCCGCGGAATAGCTGCTGGCGCAGATGGTCGGCCAGCGCGGCGGGAGTGGGATAGTCGAAGATCAGGGTTCGCGACAACGCCAACCCGGTCGCCGTCGTGAGCCGGTTGCGCAATTCGACCCCGGTCATCGAGTCGAAGCCCAGGTCGGCAAAGGCGCGGTCGCGACCGATGGCCCGCGCGTCCGGATGTCCCGCGACGGCGGCCGCGTGCTCGCAGACCAGCTCGGCCAGCCGCCGCTGTTGCTCCTCGGGCGCCAGGCGGTGTAGCTGCTCGGCCAGATTCGGGGACCGGGTCGCGTTGGGGCGGAGCACATCCTGCGTGCCACCCAGCCAGAACCGTTGGCGGGCAAAGCCGTACGTCGGCAGGTCGACGCGTCGACCCCCGGAGTCGGCCAACACGGCCGGCCAGCCGACGGCCACCCCGGCGGTGAACAGGCGGCCGGCCGCGATCAGCAGCGACTCGGCCTCGGCGCCGTCCTTGGGCAGGGTGGTCACCGAGATCGGCCGCTCGGAGGTCAGTGACTGGTCCACCGCCGCGCTCAACCCGCCGCCAGGGCCCACCTCCGCGAACGCCGTCACCCCGAGGGTCTCGGCGGCGCGCACGCCGTCGAGGAAGCGCACGGGCCGGCGCACGTGCTCGACCCAGTACCGCGCGGACCCGTAGCCGGGGCCGGCCGGCTCCCCGGACACGTTGGATATCAGGCAGATTCGCGGCTGTTGCGGCTCGATGTCGGCGATCCGGCGCGCGAACTCGTCGAGCATCGGTTCCATCAGCGCCGAATGAAACGCGTGCGAGACCGCCAACCGGTGTGTGCGCCTGCCGCTTTCCGCCAACCGATCCGTCAGGCCGGTGACCGCGGCGCGCTCGCCGGACAGGACCACCGCATTGGGGCCATTGACCGCCGCGATGCCGACACCGTCGCCGAGCATCGGGGCGACCTCCGCCTCGGTGGCGCTCACCGCCACCATCACCCCGCCGGCCGGCAGCGCCGCCATCAGCCGGCCGCGCACCGCCACGATGCGCGCCGCGTCGCCCAGCGCCAACACCCCCGCCACATGCGCCGCTGCGATCTCGCCGACCGAATGACCCAGCACCACCTCGGGAGTCACCCCCCAGGATCGCCACAGCGCCGCCAGGGCGACCTCGAGCACGAATAAGGCCGGCTGCGCGAACTCGGTGCCGCGCAACAGCTCCGCGTCGGTGCCCCACATCACCTCGCGCAACGGCGACCGCAGGTGGGGATCCATCGCGGCCGCGGCCTCGTCGAAGGCACGCGCGAAGGCCGGGAACCACCGGTGGAGTTCGCGACCCATTCCCGGCCATTGGGAGCCCTGGCCGGGGAACACGAAGGCGATCTTGGCCGCGGGCCCGGCCCGGCCGGCGATCACGCCGGGGGCGGGCTCCCCGGCGGCCAGGGCCACCAGTTCGCGCGTCAACTCTTCGGAATCGCCGCCGACCAGCACCGCCCGCCGCTCGAACACCGAGCGCGTCGTCGCCAGCGACCACGCCACGTCCGCGGGGCTCACCCCCGGCTCGGCCACCCACTCCGCCAGCCGGCGCGCCTGGTTGGCCAGGGCCCGCCCCGAGCGGGCCGACAGCACCCATGCGAGCGGCGGTTCGTGCGGTTCGGCGGGCGTATCCGGTTGCGGCGGGGCCTGTTCCACGACGACGTGTGCGTTGGTGCCGCCCATCCCGAAGGACGACACACCGGCGCGGCGCGGGCGCCCCGCCGCCGGCCAGGGCAGCGCGGCGGTGTTCACGCGCAGGTGTTCGAGTTCGGGATTGCCGTCGGCGTAGTTCAGGCTCGGCGGCAGCACCGAATGTCGCACGGCCAGTAAGGCTTTGAGCAGGCCCGCTATCCCGGCCGCGCCGCCGGCGTGACCGATGTTGGTCTTGACCGAACCCACGTGCACTGCGCGCTCGCGCGCCGCGAACACCTCGCCGAGCGCCTGGGCCTCAACCGCGTCGCCGACCTTGGTGCCGGTGCCGTGGGCCTCGATGTAGTCGATGTCGCCGGCGCCGAGGCCGGCGGTGGCGAGCGCCCGCCGGATCACGTCCGCCTCGGCGGAGACGGAAGGCACGGTATGCCCGGCTGCGCTGTGCCCGGCGTTACCGACGGCGCTGCCGCTGATGACCGCGTGGACGCGGTCCCCGTCGCGCAGGGCCGCCGGCAACGGCTTCAGCAGGACCAGTCCCCCGCCCTCGCCGCGCACGTAACCGTCCGCGCGCCGATCGAACGCATAGGTGTGACCGGACGTCGACAGCGCACCGAATTCGCGCTCCAGCATTGCGGTTTCGTCGGCCAGGTTCAGGTGAACCCCGCCGGCGATCGCCAGCGCCGACTCGCCGGCGCGCAGGCTTTCACAGGCGAGGTGCACGGCGAGCAGCGACGACGATTGGCCGGAGTCGACGGTCATGCTCGGCCCGCGCAAACCGAAGGCGTACGAGACCCGGTTGGCGATCATCCCCCGGCTGATGCCGGCGAACGAGTGGTGGTCGAGGTTGTCGGCGATGTCGCGCAGCGTGAGGACCGCGTAGTCGTCGGCCATCGCCCCCACATACACCGAAACGTTGGTGCCACGAATGCTTTCGGGTACCACGAACGCGTCCTCGAAGGCTTCCCAGGCCAGTTCGAGGGCCAGCCGCTGGCGAGGGTCCATCGCGCACGCCTCGCGCGGCGAGAGGTTGAAGAAGTCGGCGTCGAACTCCGCGACGTCCCCGGGCAACCGCGTCGCTTCCCGGCCGTTGCGGATCAGATCCCAGAACTCGCGCGGGTTTGCCGCGCCGGGGAATCGGCACGCCAGGCCGATGACTGCGACGTCCGTCATGCTAGGGGCCGATCTCTTCGTCGAGGATCGCGAAGAGTTGGCTCTCGGTGGCGGTGGCGATGTCGTCGTCGAACGGGTCGTCCGGCTGCTCCGGGTAGTGCACTTCCGCCGGCCCCGTCAGCGAGCGCAGCAGGCCTTCCAGCCGGGTGACCAGCTGCGCCTTGTCGCCTGGGCTCCAGTCGGATTGCCCGAGCAGCGCCTGCAATTCGCGGGCCACGTCGTTGAAGCGGGCCATTCGGTCGGGCGGCGCACCGGCCGTGCCGGTGGTCAGCTGGCCGTCGAGATGCTCGGCCAGCGCCGCCGGCGTCGGGTAATCGAAGATCACCGTCGGCGAAAGGGTCAGGCCGGTCGCGATCTTGAGCCTGTTGCGCAGCTCCACGGCGGTCAACGAGTCGAACCCGAGGTCCCCGAAAGCCTGGTCGGCGTTGACGTCGGCGGTGCTGTGCCCCAACACCGTGGCGGCGTTGCCGCACACCAGGTCGATCAGTTCGCGCCGGCGCTGCTCGGGGGCCAGGCCGTCCAGCCGCGCCCGCAGGCCGGTCAACGACACCATGTCAGTGGGGTCGAGGACCCGTCGGGCGCGCCGAATGGCCAACTGGCTCAACAGCGGTGGCAGCGCGGCGCCGGCGTGCGCCAGCGCGGCGGTGTCGAGCCGGGTGGCCACGACGACGGGCGGCTCCGTCAGCAGCGCGGCGTCGAGCAGGCCGAGCGCCTGCCGGGTGGACAGCGGGGCGAGCCCAGCGCGGCTCATCCGCGCCTTGTCGCGGTCACCCAGGTGCCGGGTCATGGCCGACGCCTCTTCCCACATCCCCCAGGCGATCGACAGGGCGGGCAGGCGATGGGCGTGGCGGTAGGCCGCCAGTCCGTCGAGGAAGCTGTTGGCCGCGGCGTAGTTGCCCTGACCCGGCGCCCCGACGATCCCCGCCATCGACGAGAACAGCACGAACGCCGAAAGATCCAGATCCCGGGTCAGCTCGTGCAGGTGCCACGCCCCGTCGACCTTGGACCGCAACACCGTGTCGATACGCTCCGGTGTCAGGGACGCGATCACCGCGTCGTCGAGCACCCCCGCGGCGTGAAATACGCCGCGCAGCGGGAAGCGCTCCGGCACCCGCGCCAGCAACCCGGCCACGGCGTCCCGGTCGCCCACGTCGCAGGCCACCACCGACACCTCGGCGCCCGCCTCGCGCAGCTCGGCGACCAGCCCGGACAACCCGTCCGCCCGCTCACCGCTGCGGCTGACCAGCATGACGTGCGGTACCCGGTAGCGGTCGACGAGGTGCCGGGCCACGGCCGAACCCGCCATGCCGGTTCCGCCGGTGATCAGTGCGGTGCCGCCGCCCAGCCCGGCCGGCCCGTCGGGCATCGTGAGCACCACCTTGCCGATGTGGCGGGCCTGGCTCACGAACCGGTACGCCTCCGCGGCGCAACGCACGTCGAAGGCCTTGACGGGCAGGGGCTTTAGAGCTCCGGTCGCGAACAGGCGCAACAGTTCGGCCGACATCACCGCGATGCGGTCCGGGCCGGCCTCCATCAAGTCGAACGCGCGGTAATAGATCTCGGGGTGCGCCGCCGGGTCGCGCAGGTCGGTCTTGCCCATCTCGATGAAGCGCCCGCCGCGGCCCAGCAACCGCAGCGACGCGTCGGTGAACTCGCCCGCCAGCGAGTTCAGCACGACCTCCACGCCGACTCCGCCCGTGGCCGCGGAGAACTTCTCCTCGAACTCCAGCGTCCGCGAATCCGCGATGTGATCGTCGTCGATGCCCATGGCGCGCAGGGTGTCCCACTTGCCGCGGCTCGCGGTCGCGAAAACCTCGGCCCCCCAATGCCGGGCCAGCTGCACGGCCGCCATGCCGACGCCGCCGGCACCGGCGTGCACCAGCACCCGCTCGCCGGCGCGCAGGCCCCCCAGGACCGACAACCCGTAATACGCCGTCAAGAACACCACCGGCACGCCCGCGGCCTGCGCGAACGACCAGCCCGACGGCAGCGGCGTCACCAGCCGGCGATCGACGACCGCCTCGGACCCGGTCAGGCCCAAGATGCCCATCACCGCGTCGCCTACCGCCAAATCCGTGACGCCGGAGCCGATCTCGGTCACCAGGCCGGCACCCTCCGCGCCCAGCTGCGCGGCACCCGGGTACATGCCCAG
>NZ_LZJA01000016.1:0-21416 GCF_001666785.1 Mycobacterium sp. E3305
GCCGCCCTGGGGGCAACCGCCGCGGCCGAGCAGGAAGCCCTGGCTGTGGGTGGGCGTCGCGGCCACCGCCCTGGTGGCCATCGTGGGCGTCGCGCTCGCCGTCGTCCGGCCCTGGGAATCGGCGCCCCGGCCGGAGCCGACGAAGCCACCGCCGCCCGCGGACGCCGTCGCGCTGCGGGTGCTCGACGACGGTGTGTTCGTGGGCAGCTCGGCCGCATCGACCACCATCGACATTTTCAACGAACCGATCTGCCCGCCGTGCGGCAGCTTCATCCGGTCGAACGCGGGCGACATCGACACCGCCGTGAACAACAAGAAGCTCGCGGTGCGCTATCACCTGCTCGACTTCCTCGACGACAAGTCGCACAGCAAGAACTACTCGACCCGGGCGGTGGCCGCGTCGTACTGCGTCGCGGCGCAAAGCGACCCCAAGACGTACACCGCCTTCTATTCGGGCCTGTTCGCCAGCAACTTCCAGCCGGCGGAGGACGCCGCCGAGGACCGCACCGACGGCGAACTGGCCCAGCTGGCCAAGAACGTCGGCGCGGACGCCGACGTGCTGACGTGCATCAAGTCCGGGGACGACGTCGGCACGGGCAAGGCGAAATCCGCGGCCGGTTACGCGACGCTGTCCGGGCTCAACGCCAACTCGACCCCGTTCGTGTGGGACGGCACCGCGTCGGTGAACTACTCCGACCCGACCTGGCTGACCAAGCTTCTCGGGTAGCGGGCGATGATCGATGACACCCGGGCCAGCGACAACGACCGCAACCGGACCTGCGAGGCGCTCGACGCGGCGCTCGGCGACGGTCAGTTGTCGACCGAAGAGCACCGCGAGCGGGTAAGCGCCGCCACCAGGGCCACGACGCTGCGCGAGCTGCGGTCGCTGGTGGCCGACCTGCAGATCCACCCGGCCGCCGAGCGAGCTCCGTCGTCACCCGCGGGAATCAACAGGCGCCGGGCCGGGATTGCCGCGGCCGTCGCGCTGGTGCTGATCGGCGGCGGCATCGCCTGGGGACTGCAACGCGACACCCCTTCGGCCCCGGCGCCATCCGCCGCCCCGAGTGCGGCCCCCAGCAGCTCCGCGGCCATGACCACCACCCCGACGCCTCCGCCGCCACAGCTGTTGAGCCTGAGCGGGGTGAGCGGCGTGCTGGCGCAGATGCGGACGCAGTTCGGCGACACGCTGGGTTACCAGCTGAACATCTACCAAACCCAGGTCGTGGTCATGCGTCCGGACACCGCGAACCCCCAGAAGGTGGTGAGTTGGCTGGGCCGCGACGGCAATTGGGCCAGCGTCGGCCCCGAGAACGCGGTGTCCTCCCGCTTGGTGGTCGGTGACCTCAGCAAGTTCGACGTGCAGGCGGTCGTCGACGTCGTGCAGCAGGCGCCGCAGACCCTGCACATCTACGACGCCAACCGGATCTTCCTGGCGATCGAGTCCCGCAAGGACGGCGGCTTGCACCTACAGATCAGCGTCAGCGACGGGGCCCTCAGCGGCACCATCGTGCTCGCCCCGGACGGCACCGTCACGCAGGTCGCTCCCCCCGTGCACTGATCGCGGCGGCCCGCCGTCGCGCGGCCGACGTCTGCCGGGTCGATGTTGTACGTTTCTGCGGTGAGATCGGTGTGCGCTCACCGCCACGGTCCGTCGACGGGAGGCACTCGATGACCGGCGGCCAGGGCTCGCGGGTGGGGACGATGTTCGGCCCCTACCACCTCAAGCGCCTGCTCGGCCGCGGCGGGATGGGCGAGGTCTACGAGGCCGAGCACACCGTCAAACAGTGGACGGTGGCGCTCAAGCTGATGTCGCACACGTTCAGCCAGGATCCGGTGTTCCGCAAGCGAATGGAACGCGAGGCGCGGATCACCGGCCGGCTGCTGGAGCCGCACGTGGTGCCCATCCACGACTACGGCGAGATCGACGGGCAGCTGTACCTGGAGATGCGCCTCATAGAGGGCATCGACCTGGGCAGCCTGCTGGAACGGGAGGGCCCGCTGCCGGCGTCGCGGGCGGTGGCCATCGTCCACCAGGTCGCCGCCGCCCTGGACGCCGCGCACGCCGCCGGGGTGACCCACCGCGACGTCAAACCGCAGAACATCCTGATCACCGGCGACGACTTCGCCTATCTCGTCGACTTCGGCATCGCCAGCGCCAAGTCCGACGAGAAGCTCACCCAACTGGGCACCGCCGTCGGCACCCTGAAATATATGGCGCCCGAACGGTTTTCGAGTGAAGAGGTGACGCCCCGCGCCGACGTCTACGCGCTGGCCTGTGTGCTCTACGAGTGCCTGACCGCGACCCCGCCCTACCCCGCCGACAGCACCGGCATGCTGGTCAGCGCCCACCTGATGCAACCCATTCCCAAACCGAGCGAACAAGGCTCGGGGGTGAGCCCGGCGTTCGACGCCGTGATCGCAGGCGGCATGGCCAAAACCCCGATCGAGCGCTACCCGACCGCCGGCGCCCTCGCCGAGGCGGCGCACCGCGCGCTCAGCAGCCCGGAACGCCAACGCGCCGAGACCATCCTGCGGGACAGCGAAATCGTCTCTCCCGCAATCGGATTACAGCACCGTTCCGCACCGCCCAAGCGCAACCGCTGGCCGATCGTGGCCGCCGCAGTGGTGGCCGTCGTCGCCGTCTGCGCAGTCGGAATCTGGCTTGCGCTGAAACCGTCCGGCCAGCGGCACGCCAAGGCGACGGTCGCGAAAACCCCACCGCCGTCATCCGCCGCCCCCGACGACCAACAGGCCCGGCTGATCAGCCTGCTCCCGCCCGGCTACCTGGCCGGCACGTGCACGCCCGCCACCCCGGAGTCGGGCAGCATCTGGGTGCACGCGGTCGCGATGGTGACCTGCGGGCAGAACACCCAGCCCGGCGGCCCCAGTCACGCCACCTACGGGCTGTTCGCCACGCCCAACAAGCTGAAGAAGGCCTTCAACGACGACATCGCCAACGTCAACCTGGTGAACTGCCCCGGCGAGGGACGCTCACCCGTCAGCTGGCACTACGACCAGACCCCCAACGACATGGCCGGCCTGATCGCCTGCGGCAGCTACAACAACCACCCGAACGTGATCTGGACCAACGACGAGAAGCTCATGCTCAGCGACGTCTCCGGCGACCCCGCCACCGTCGAGGACCTGCACACCTGGTGGGACGCCTACGGCTGACCCGTGAGGTCCAGCGCGAGATCCCACTGTCCGCCCGCTGGCTGCGGGGTACGCTCACCCGGACCGGCCTAAAGGGGTGCCACATGGTGCTTTTCACGCTCTTCGGTTCGCCGTACGCTCGCCCCCTGTCAAGCAATTCCCGCCGGATCTCAATTCAAGGAAAGGAATGTCGTGCCTGGCTGGTGGATTTTGGCGATCCTGTTCTTCCTGGCGGCGATCGCGGCCCTCACCGCGAGCGCCTTGCTCGGCAGCAAGACGAGGTTGACGTGGTGGGCGATCACGGCGAGCGCCGCTTTGTTCGGCGTGATCTTCACGCTGATCAGCGCCTACGACCGGGTAGACACCCGCAACGTCGGAATCATCACCGAATTCGGCAAGCCGGTGGGGGTGCACGGCGCGGGGATCGTCTGGCATGCGCCGTGGCGCAAGGTCAGTGAGCTCTCGGAAGCGATCCAGTTGCAGGCGTTTGAATCCAACAGCTACGACGACGCCAGCCAGGGCAAAGGTGCGAACAACAACCCGGCGGCCATCAACGTCCGGCTGGCCAACAACTCCACCGCCTACGTCGATGAAAACCTGAACTGGCGGCTGCGCGAGGGTGCCGCCCCCAAGCTGTTCCAGGATTACGGCGGGGCCAACGTATTCCAGACGATCAAAGAGCAATTGGTGGACCGGCAGGCCCAAGTCGCGTTGTCCAAGGTGTTCGCGACGTTCAACCCGCAGGTCATGCTGGCGGCCGCGGCGAACGCGCCGGGCGGGGCGACGCAAATGCCCGCGCCGGCCCAGGGCGCGGACTTACCCGCGATGGCCGCCCAGGTCAAAAAGGACCTGCAGGACGCGGTGGGCTCCGAGATCGAGATCCTCGACGTCCGGATTCCGAGGATCTTCTATGACCAGCCGACCCAGCAACGGATCGATGCCTACAACCAGAAGGTTCAGGAGACGATCAACGCCCAGCAGGACGTCAAGACCGCCGAGCAGAATCGGTTGGCCGCCGAGCAGCGCGCCAACCAGCCGCCACCGGATCTGCGGATCGCGATCTTCAACTGCCTGAACGACCAGGTCAAGAACGGGCGCGACCCGGCTGGGTGCTGGGGTCAGATCGGTGGTCAGCCGCTGGTGCAGGTGCCGCGTTGAACCCGTTGGCGCTGAAGGCCTGCAGTGCAACACGACTTGGCGGGTGAACTCGTCTCTCAGAGGATGTAGAGCATCTCCTGGTAGGTCGGCAGCGGCCACAGGTCGTCGGCCACAACGCCTTCCAGCGCGTCGGCGGCGGCACGCACCGCGTCCATCGCCGGCAGCAGCGCCGCCTGGGCGTGCTTGGCCTCCTCGAGCGCCGATTCCGCCGAATGCTCGGACAGCGCCGCCCTGAGCGTCGTCAGCGCGGCGGTGAGGTCGTTCAGCGGGGCCGAAACCGCTTCCAGCGCGGCCGTGTTCGGCTCCACTCCGGCGGCCTTCAACGTCGCGACGTTTCCGGCCAGCTCGGTCTGGTAGCGCAGCGCGGCGGGCAGGATGACCGTCGTACCGATCTCCAGGGCCAGCTTCGCCTCCACACCGATCGTGAGCGCGTACTGCTCGAGCCGGACCTCGTAGCGGCTGTGCAGCTCGCGTTCGTTGAAAACCCCGTACTTCTCGAAGACTTCGACCGATTCCGGCTTGATGAGTTCCGGAATGGCGTCCAGCGTCGTCTTGAGGTTGGGCAATCCGCGCTCGGCCGCCTCGATCTGCCAGTTCTCCGAATACCCGTCGCCGTTGAACACGACCGCGCCGTGATCGGTGATGATCTCGGTGAGCAGCTTCTGCACCGCGGCGTCGAAGTCCTCACCGGCCTCGACCGCCTTTTCCAAAATCGTTGCGATGTAGTCGAACGAGTCGGCCATGATCGTGTTGAGGACGATCATCGGCACGGCGACCGTCTGCCCCGAGCCCGGCGCCCGGAACTCGAACCGGTTGCCGGTGAACGCGAACGGGCTGGTGCGGTTCCGGTCGCCGGGATCGGTCGGCAGCGGCGGCAGGGTGTCGACGCCGATGATCATGGTGCCCTTGCCCTTTGACGACGTGGCCGCCCCCTTGGCGATCTGCTCGAACACGTCGGCGAGCTGCTCGCCGAGGAAGATCGAGATGATCGCCGGCGGCGCCTCGTTGGCGCCCAGCCGGTGGTCGTTGGTGGCCGAGGCGACCGAAACGCGAAGCAGGCCGGCGAACTTGTGGACGGCGCGGATCACCGCGGCGCAGAACACCAGGAATTGGGCGTTCTCGTGTGGCGTGTCGCCGGGCACCAGCAGCGAACCCAGCTCGGCGTTGCCCACCGAGAAGTTGACGTGCTTGCCCGAGCCGTTGACGCCGGCGAACGGCTTCTCGTGGAAAAGGCACTCCATGCCGTGCTTTTTGGCCAGCGTCTTGAACACCGTCATCAGCAGCTGCTGGTGGTCGGAGGCGATGTTGGCCCGCTCGAACATCGGGGCCACCTCGAACTGCCCGGGGGCGACCTCGTTGTGCCGGGTCTTGGCCGGGATGCCGAGTTTGAACAGCTCCCGTTCGGTGTCCATCATGAAGCCGAGCACCCGTTCGGGCACCGACCCGAAGTAGTGGTCGTCGAATTCCTGGCCCTTGGGCGGCTTGGCGCCGAACACCGTCCGCCCGGCGTTGATCAGGTCGGGCCGCGCCAGGAAGAAGTGCCGGTCGACGAGGAAGTACTCCTGCTCGGGCCCGCAGAACGACACCACCTTGTTGAGGTCCTTGTGGCCGAACAGCGTCAGGATGCGTTCGGCGTGGATGCCCATCGCCTGCTGGCTGCGCAGCAGCGGCGTCTTGTAGTCGAGCGCCTCACCGGTCATCGAGACGAACACCGTCGGGATGCACAGCGTGTTGCCGTTCGGGTTCTCCAGCACGTAGGCGGGGCTGGTCACGTCCCAACCGGTGTAGCCGCGCGCCTCGAAGGTGCTGCGCAGCCCGCCCGACGGGAAGCTGGAGGCGTCCGGCTCGCCCTGGATCAGGGTCTTCCCGGCGAACTCGGCGAGGGTCTGCCCATCGGAGACGGGCTCGAGGAAGCTGTCGTGCTTCTCGGCGGTCAGCCCGGTCATCGGGTAGAAGACGTGCGCGTAGTGGGTGGCGCCCTTCTCGAGCGCCCAATCCTTCATCGCGACCGCGACCGCATCGGCGACCGCGGGGTCCAGCTTGGCGCCCTTGTCGATGGTCGCCACGATCGACTTGTACACCGCCTTGGGCAGCCGCGCCTGCATCTCCGCCTTGGTGAAGACGTTGGACCCGAAGATCTCCCCGGGCAGCTCGCCCGGGACGAAGCTGACGGCGGGGGGAACATATCCCTCGACATTGTTGATCGCCTGAAGGCGGACCGCGTTACCGCTCAATGGAATTCCTATCGCTGATTGGGCCCCCGTCTGGTGGACCGACTCACACTAGGAACTTCCGATGGCGAATTTGTTACGCGCGCGTCACCGGTATCGCCGCGATGGTTTCAAACAGAAGACGGCCCGCGGTCGCCGGCCTCGGTGTCGTCCACCGTCAACGGCAGGGCGAGCTCTTCCAGCGGGCGCCGTTCGGCGGCGATCCCGAGCCGCAATTCGACCAGGCCGGCGATCGCCATGACCGCGGCGCCCGTCAGGAACGACCACATCACCTGCCCGCGTTCCCCGGAGTTGATCAGCTGCCCGAACAGCAGCGGGCCGGTGATGCCGCCGATCGCGGTCCCCACCGCGTAGAAGAACGCGATCGCCAGCGCCCTGGTCTCCATCGGGAAGATCTCGCTGACCGTCAGGTAGGCCGCGCTGGCGCCCGCCGACGCCAGGAAGAACGTGACCGCGAGGACGCCGATGAACGCCCAGACGCCGCCGGTCTGGGTCACGAACAGGATGGCGAGGGCGACGGCGACGACGGCGGAGCCGATGTAGGTGGCCGTGATCATCGGCTTGCGGCCGACGGTGTCGAAGAGGTGGCCGAGCGCCAGCGGACCGACGAAATTGCTCAGCGCCCACAGGATGAAGAACAGCGGCACCTTCCCCGACGGCACGCCGTAGAACCCGCTCAACAGCGTGCCCAGATTGAACGTCACGCCGTTGTAGAGGAATGCCTGCCCGGTGAACAACGCCAGCCCCAGGATCGCGCGCTGCGGGTAGAGCCTGAAGGCGACCCGGGCGATTTCGCGGAACGAGATCGTTTCGCGCTGACGGATTTTGAGCCCGCGCCCGTGCGGCTCGGGCAGGGGTTCACCGGTCTCGCGCCGCACCGCCTCCTCGATCTCGCCGACGACCCGCTCGGCCTCCTTGTCGCGGCCGTGGATGAACAACCACCGCGGGCTCTCGGGGACGTTGCGCCGGACGAGGAGCACGAAGATGCCGAAGATGGCGCCGACGCCGAAGGCCAGCCGCCAGCCGATGTTGGGCGCGAAGTTCGACGTGTCGAGCAGGACGAGCGCGCCGGCCGCCCCGGCCGCCGAACCGAGCCAGTAGGTCCCGTTGATGATCAGGTCGACGCGGCCGCGCAGGCGGGCGGGGATCAACTCGTCGATGGCCGAATTGATCGCGGCGTATTCGCCGCCGATGCCGGCCCCGGTGAAGAACCGCGCGACGAAGAAATACCAAGGGGCGAAGGCGAATGCGGTCGCGACCGTGGCGGCCAGGTAGACCGCCAAGGTGAGCATGAACAGGTTGCGCCGCCCGAAGCGGTCCGTCAGGTGGCCGAAGAACAGCGCGCCCAGGCACGCCCCGGCGATGTAGAACGCGGCCGCCATGCCGATCTGCGCGGCGTCGAGGTCGATGCCGCTGCCCTTCTCCGTGAGGCGTGCGGACACGTTGCCCACCATCGTGACCTCGAGCCCGTCCAGGACCCACACCCCGCCCAGTCCGATGACGACGCGCCAGTGGAATCGCGACCACGGCAGCCTGTCCAGGCGCGCGGGCACGTGGGTGGTGATGGTTCCGGTTTGCACGCTTCCGCTCATCTGGCTCCTATCCGGGTGGCTTCAGAAGTACCCAAGCGAGGCGCTTCGCACGCCTCAGCCGCGGTCGGCGCGCGACTCCTCGGGTGTCCAGGCTTGCGGCTGGCCCGGGTGGCCGGGGAACAGGAAGTCGATGAAGGCCGCGGCGGTGGGCTGAGGTTCGTGGTTGGCCAGCCCGGGCCGTTCGTTGGCTTCGATGAAGGCGTACTCCGCGCCGGTGACGTCGGGCACCAGCAGGTCGATGCCCGTCACGGGGATGCCGATGGCCTCGGCCGCCGTGACCGCGACCCGGCACAGTTCGGAGTTCACCACGGCGGTGACGTCGTGGATGGTGCCGCCCTGGTGCAGGTTGGCGGTGCGGCGGACGCGCAGGCGGGTGCCCTGGGGCAGCACGTCGTCCAGCGTCCAGCCCGCCTCGGCGACCGTCGACTCGGTGAGGTCGTCGAGCGGGATGCGGGATTCCCCTCCGGTGGCCGCGGAGCGCCGCCGGCTTTCGGCCGCGATCAGGTCGCGGATGCTGTGCTCGCCGGTGCCGATGATCTCGGGCGGCATCCGCAGCGCGGCGGCGACCACCCGGCCGTCGATCACCACCAGCCGCAGGTCGTCGCCCTGCACCCGCTGTTCGATCAGCACGTCCGGGTATTGCTGACGGGCCCGGGCCAGGGCGGCGGCCAGCTCTTCGGGACCGTTCTCGGCGGTCACGCCGACGGTGATGCCCTTGCCCTGCTCGCCGCGGGTCGGTTTGACGACGACCTCGCCGACCTCGGTGAGGAAGTTGTAGTCGCCCTCGTCGAAGGTGGCCAGGCGGGCGCGGGGCACCGTGATGCCCGCCTCGGAGACCAGGCGGCGGGTCAGGCGCTTGTCGTCGCAGCGGCACATGGCCACCGCCGAGGTGTATTCGGACAGCGATTCGCGGGTGACGACGCTGCGGCCGCCGTGGGTGAGGCGCATCTCGCCGGTTTCGGCGTCGAGCACCTCGACCCAGATGCCGCGGCGCAGCGCCTCGTCGGCAATGATCCGGGCGTAGGGGTTGAGGTCGTCGACCGTCTCGGGCGGCGGGCTGAACAGCGGCTCGTTGATCGCATTCTTGCGCTTGATCGCCAGCACCGGGACCCGGACGAAGCCCAGCTTCTCGTACAGGCCGATGGCCGCGGCGTTGTCGTGCGCGACGGACAGGTCCATGTAGGCGCGGCCCGCGCTGCGGAAGCGCTCCGCCAGCGCGCGGGTGAGGGCCGCGCCGATGCCGGGCAGCCCGGCCGCCGGGTCGACGGCCAGGGTCCACAGGCTCGACCCCTGCTCGGGATCGTCGAACAGCAACTCGTGGTCGACGCCGGTGACGGTGCCCACCACGGCGCCGTCCGTATCGCGCACGGCCAGCAGGTAGGTCACCGCGGGGACATTGAGGTGGTTGTTCCAGATCACGTCGACGCCGGCCGGGACCATCCCGCACCGCACGTAGACGCGGTTCATCGCGTCGGCGTCGACCGGGTCGTTCAGCGTGCGCACGGTCACGCCGACCGGCGCCGGGTCCTCCGTCTTCTTCGCGTCGGCGAAGCGCAGCCGATAGGTGTGGCTGGGGTCGATGAACAGCTCGGTCGGCGCTTCGGCGACGACCACGTGGGATTCGCGGGCGTAGATGCAGATGTCGCGGCGACCGGGCCCCTCCCGCCGCAGCGCCTCGACCAGTTGGCGGGCGTCGGCGAAGGTCTGGCCGAAAATCAGCCGGCCCCAGCCCAGTTCGAGCTCGACATCCTTGGCCATCGCCTCCACCAGCTCCGGCGGCGAGGCGTCGTGCAGGCCCATCGTGATCGCCTCGGTGTGGTCGCCAGAGGGATCGGTTTCGGTCATGCCACCGGACCCGTGATGCCGTGCCGCTGCAGCCACAGTTCGAGCAGGGCGATCTGCCAGAGCTCGTTGCCGCGCAGCGGGGTCAGCTTGCCGTTGGGGTCGGCCAGGAGCGCGTCGAGCGCCTCGGTGCGAAACAGGCCGCGCTCCTTGGCCACCGGCGCGTAGAGGGCGTCGCGCACCATGTCGAGGTAGGGCCCCTCGAGGTGGGTCAGCGCCGGAACCGGGAAGTAACCCTTGGGCCGGTCGATGACCTCCGATGGAATCACCCGTCGCGCGGCCTGTTTGAGGACGCCCTTGCCCTCGTGGGCGATCTTCAGCTCCGGCGGGCAGGTCGCCGCCAGCTCCACGAGCTCGTGGTCGAGGAACGGGACCCGGCCCTCCAGGCCCCAGGCCATGGTCATGTTGTCGACCCGTTTCACCGGGTCGTCCACCAGCATGACGGTGGTGTCCAGCCGCAGCGCGCGATCGACGCCCGTCTCGGCGCCGGCGCGCGCGAAGTGCTCTGTGACGAAGCGCTCGCTGGGGTCATCCGGGGCCATGATGCCCGGGCCCAGCAGACCCGCCATTTCGGCGGAATCGCGGTCGAAGAACGCGCCGCGGTACTCGGCGACCGAGCCTTCCAGCGACGCCGCGGCCGGCGAGCCCATCGGCGGGTACCAGTGGTAGCCGGCGAACACCTCGTCGGCGCCCTGGCCGGACTGCACGACCTTCACGTGCCGCGCCACTTCCTGGCTGAGCAGGTAGAAGGCGACGCAGTCGTGGCTGACCATCGGCTCGCTCATCGCGCCGATCGCCCCGTCGAGCGCGGGCAGCATCCGCTCGGTTCCGATGCGGATCTGGTGGTGGTCGGTTTCGAAGCGCCGGGCGATGATGTCCGACCACCGGAACTCGTCGCCCTCGACGCCACCGGCCGACTCGAAGCCGATGGAGAAGGTCATCAGGCCGTGCTGGCCGGCCTCGGCGAGCAGGCCGACGATCAGGCTGGAGTCGACACCGCCGGACAACAGGCAGCCGACCGGCACGTCGGCGACCAACCGGCGCTTGACCGCGACGCGGAGCGCGTCCAGCACCGCCTCTTCCCAGTCGGTTTCCGACCAGGCGGCGCGGTCGTCGTGCCGGGTGAAGTCGGGGGTCCAGTAGGTGGTGATGGTGCGCCGGCCGTCGGGCTCGATCGCGACGAGCGACGCGGGCGGCACCTTGCGGACCCCGCGCAGGATGGTCAGCGGCGCCGGGACCACCGAGTGGAAGGTCATGTAGTGGTGCAGGGCGACCGGGTCGATGCGGGTGTCCACGCCGCCGCCGGCCAACAGCGCCGGCAGGGCCGAGGCGAACCGGATCCGGTGGCTGTCCTCGGTCAGGTAGAGCGGCTTGATCCCCAGCCGGTCCCGGCCCAGCAGCACCCGGCCGCTGTCGCGCTCGACGATGGCGAAGGCGAACATGCCGTGCAGGTGGCTGACGAAGTCATCGCCCCAATGCCGGTAGGCCTTGATGAGGACCTCGGTGTCGCTGTGCGAGAAGAACCGGTAGCCGTGTCCGGTGAGTTCGCGGCGCAACTCCTTGTAGTTGTAGATGCAGCCGTTGAAGGCGATGGCCAGGCCCAGCTCCGAGTCGACCATCGGCTGGGCGCCGGCCTCGCTGAGATCGATGATCTTGAGCCGACGATGACCGAGCGCGACGCGCCCCTGTGACCAGGTGCCGGACGCGTCCGGGCCCCTCCGGGTCATCACGGCGGCCATTGCGGACACCGCTGCTACGTCGGGCACCCGCCCGTCGAGCCTTACCTCCCCGGTGACTCCGCACACTCCTTGGACCATACCGAAGGCGGTTGCCGCGCGCCCGAACGGCCACTGTGAAATGCGTCGTCGCGGGCTGCGGGGCGCCTTGGGAGGTGAAACCGCCGCCGGCCCTCGGTTCCCGAGCAAACAAGCGCACCGGAGAACCGCTTTTCGGTTGCGACGCTCCCCCGCCTGTTAATTGTTGGTTGCGCTCTGCTCTCGTGTTTCGCCCCGCGCGCACCGCCATTCGCATCCGCCCGGTCGCATGGTTCGATGGTGACGAGATCGAAGATGTTGTAAGACAACCGGTTTAGGTGGGATTCCCGCGACGACCGCTCGGCGCGTTGTGGCGACGACCCTGACTTCAGGGCCGGTTCGTGTGAGGTGGTGGGCTCAGCGGCGCCGAGAAAGATGCGCCGGTTCTGGTTACGGTGCAGCCACCCTGATGACACCCCGTCGTCACTTTGAGGAAGTCCGTGAGAGCCGAATGAATGCGCATGCCGGGATGTGGCGGGCGGTCGGTGCGGCGGCCGCGGGGGCCGCAGTGTATTTCGCCGCGCCCGCTTCGGCCGATCAAATCGACGATTCATTCCTCGCGGAGATTCAGCGGAACGGGATCGTCTTCACCGATCGTGGGGCCGCGATCGCGGCGGGGCACAACATGTGCGCCGGACTCGACAAGGGCAAGTCGCCAACCTCGTTGGTGCTCAACGTCGTACGGGCCACCGACCTGTCGGCACACGAGGCCGGCTACCTGCTCGGCGCTTCCGTGGCCTCGTATTGTCCCCAGCACCGGGCCACCATCGGCAATTAGCGCGGCCCGGTCACCCGGCGCGCTCGCCGGGCAGCTTGTCGTCCCGAGCGCCATGCTGACCGCCGTGGGCCAGTTCGAGCCGGCGTTCCGCGAGGACCAGCAGATGCCTGAGCCGTGGGCCGTACAGGCCCACCGATTCCGCGGTCAGCATGTCGTCGTGGCCGCAGTCGATCGAGTAGGTGAGGATCTCACCGGAGACATGGGGCCGCCAGGACCGCGACAGGAACGCGCTGCGCTCGGCGTCGTCCCGCGCTGCGGAGACGACGGTGATGTCCCCGTTGAAGACCCGCGGGCGGTGGGACCGGTACCGCTCGACGTTCTTACGCAGGTTGTGGGTGAGCAGTTCGAAAAGCCGCTGGGATGACGAGGTCTCGGCCATCACCTGTTGCTCACCCAGGTCGTCGTCCGGCGAGGCGACGCCGTCGTCGATGGCGGGTTGGGCGTCGAGCAGGATCAGGCGGGCGACGACGCATCCGCGGCGCTGGAGTTCGACCGCGAGTTCGTGGGCGACGACGCCGCCGAACGACCAGCCGAGCAGGTTGTAGGGCCCGGCCGGGTACGCCTCCTGCACTCGATCGGCGTAGGTCTTTGCCATCTCCCGGATCGACCGGGGGTCGGCCTCGCGCTCGACCTGTTGGATCCCGATGATCGGGCAGTCCAGGTAGGTGCCGAGGACCTGATACGGCCAACTGACGCCGCCCGCGGGATGGATGCAGAACACCGGAACGCCTGCGCCCTGCTTCAAGGTCTGCACCGGGACGATCTCGTCGTCGGCGGCCGTGTCCGTGCCGAGGCGCCGGCTCAGGTCCCGCACCGTGGGCGCGTCGAACAGGGTGCGCACCGCCAGGTCGACGGCCAGCGCGCTGTTGACCGTGGCGATCAACCGCATCGCGGAGATGCTGTCGCCGCCCAGGTCGAAGAAGGAGTCGTCGACGCCGACCCGCTCGACACCGAGCACCCGGGCGAAGATGCCGGCGAGGATCTCCTCGCTGGCGCTGGACGGGGCCCGGTAGCCGCGGCCGGTGTACTCCGGTGCGGGCAGGGCGCGGGTGTCCAGCTTGCCGTTGGGGGTGAGCGGCAGCGCGTCGAGCGCGAGCACGGCCGCCGGGACCATGTAGACCGGGAGCCGTCCCGCGAGCGCGGTGCGCGCCTCGGCCGGGTCGGCCGTTCCGGTGACGTACCCGACCAGCCGTTTGTCGCCGGGGCGGTCCTCGCGCGCGATCACCGCCGCCTGGTCGACGCCGTCGAGCCGGGCCAGCGCGGCCTGGACCTCGCCCAGTTCGATGCGGTACCCGCGGATCTTCACCTGCTCGTCGGCGCGGCCGACGTACACCAGCTGACCGTCGGCGTCCCAGAGCACCAGGTCGCCGGTGCGGTACATCCGTGTCCCGGGCCCGCCGAACGGGCACGCCACGAATCGCGACCCGGTCAGGCCCGACCGCCCGGCGTAGCCGGTGGCTACGCCCGTGCCGGCGACGTACAGCTCGCCGACCACCCCGAGCGCCACCGGGCGCAGCCAGGCGTCGAGTGCGAACAATCCCGCGCCCGCCACCGGCGAACCGATCGGCGGTGGCCCCGAGCCCGCCGCGAGCGGCGCGCTGATGGCCACGCACATCGTGGTCTCCGTCGGGCCGTAGGCGTTGACCATCACCCGGCCCGGTGCCCAGCGATCGACCACCTCGGCCGGGCAGGCCTCGCCGGCCATCACCAGCGCCACCGATTCCAGCCCCGCCGGATCCAGTGTTGCCACCGCCGACGGCGTCTGGGTCAGCACGGTGACCCCTTCCTCGATCAGCAACGCGCGGAAGTCATCCGGCGAGCGCACCACCGACTCGGGCACCACCACCACCCGCCCTCCGCGCAGCAGCGGCGCGAAGATCTCCCACACCGACACGTCGAAGGCATAGGAGTGGCACTGCGTCCATACGCCGGGGTTGGGCAGGCCGGCGTCTAGCGAGCCGATCAGCCCGGTCACGTTGCGATGCGTGACCGCCACGCCCTTGGGCACCCCGGTGGTGCCCGAGGTGTAGATCACGTAGGCGACGTCATCGGCCGCGGGCGCCGGCGGCGGGGTGGGCGGATAGCCGTCGATCGACGGGTCCTCGATGTCGACGACCCGCACGTCGCGCTCGTCCAGCCGCGACCGCAATCCCCCGGTGGTGACCGCGGCGACCGGCGCCGCGTCCGCAAGCATGAATCGGATCCGCGCGCCCGGGGCGGCCGGGTCGATCGGCAGGTACGCCGCGCCCGTCTTGAGCACCGCCAGGATCGCCACGATCGCCTGGGCCGAACGCGAGAAGAGCAGGGCCACAGACTGTCCCGGCCCGGCGCCCTCGGCGATGAGCAGGCGCGCCAACCGGTTCGAGGCCTCGTCCAGTTCCCGGTAGCTCATGGACAGGTCGTCCCAGCCGATCGCCACGGCGTCCGGCTGGTGTGCCGCGTGCGCGGCGAACAGGTCCACGATCGACGCGGCGGCCGGCGCCGACCGGGTGAGGGCGGCCCGGTTGCCGAGCGCGTCCAGGTGGGCCCGCTCCGGTGAGTCGAGCAGGTCCAGCGCAGACAGCCGCCGGGCGGGGTCGGTGGTCATGGCCACCAGCACCCGCTCCAGCCGCTTGGTCAGCGCGTCGATGGTGTGGGCGTCAAAGACGCCGGCGTCGTACTCCACGCGGAGGCCGAGCCGGTCCCCGGCCAGCGCGGCCTGGATCGTCAGCGGGTAGTGATTGCGTTCGAAGACGTTGAAGTCGGTGATGGACAGCTGGTGGTTGACCGCCATCGCGGACGTTTCCAGCGGATAGTTCTCGTAGGCGAACAGCGTGTCGAAGAGCTTGTCGTGACCGGTCATTCGGTGGATCTCGCTCAGCGACAGGTGCTCGTGCTCCAAGGTGTCGTTGTGTGCGCGCTGCAGCTGCTCGAGCAGGTCCGCGGTGCTGGTGGCCGGGGTGAGGCGGGCGCGCACCGGGATCGTGTTGATCAACAGGCCCACCATCGACTCGGCGCCGACCACGTCGGCCGAGCGGCCGGAGACCGTGGTGCCGAATGCGACGTCGTAGTTGCCCGTCAGCCAGGTCAGCAGTTGCGCCCACGCGGCCTGCAGCACCGTGCTGACGGTGCTCTGGCAGGACCGGGCCAGCTCGCCGAGCGCGCGGGTGGTCTCGGCCGACACCGAGAATGTCGCAAGACCCCGGGCGCCCAGCTCCAACTGGTGCGGCGGCCCGACCAGCGTCGGGGTGTCGAAGCCGGCGAGCACCTCGCCCCACGCCGCCCGGGCGGCGCCGAGGTCGCGATCGGCCAGCCACGTGACGAATCGGCGATACGGCGCCGGCGGTCCCAGCCGCTGTCCGGTGAGGCCGGCGAACGTCTCGTTCACCAGGATCGGCACGGACCAGCCGTCGAGCACGATGTGGTGAATGGTGAGTACCAGCCGGTGGCGGTCCCCGGCGGTGCGGATCATCGCGACCCGGAAGGCCGGCTGGTCGGCCAGGTCGTAGACGGCGGCGCGTTCGGCGGCGCAGAGCTCGCCGACCCGCTCGTCGGTGGCGTCGCCGGCGTCGAGCTCGACGTAGCGCCACGCCATCGCCGGTTTCGCGGGAATGACCTGGATCGGCTCGTCGAACTCCTCGGAGAATCGGGCGACCAGGTGCGGGTGCCGGTCCACCACCGTCTGGACCGCGGCGCGCAGCCGGTCGGGGTCGAGCGGGCCGCTCACGCTCATGTCCAGCTGCACCACATACAGGTCGTCCCCGCGGGCCCGGGTGGTGGTGGCGTGGAAGAGCAGCCCCTGCTGCAGCGGGGTCAGCGGCAGCACGTCGGCGACCGGGTTGCGCCGCTCGAGCTCGTCGATCTGCTGCTGGGCCAGCCGGGCGGGCAGGATGTCCGACGGGGTCAGCCCGCCGCCCCCGGCTCGCACGTGGGCGCAGATGCCGGTCAGCGCCTCGAACCAGAGCCGGCTCAGCCTGGTGACCTGTTCGCGGTCCAGGGCCGACGGCGCCCACGTCCAGTTGGCGTGCAGCCGCGGGCCGGCCTCGGTGTCGGCGGTGCCCGCGTTGAGGTCCACGGTGTGCATCAGCGGCATCGGCACCGCCGTGCTGGTGCCGGTGATCGCCGAGCCGTCCCGCGAGATCCGCCACAGCTCGTCGGACATCTCGGCCGCCGCCCCGCCCAACCGGCCCAGGTAGTTGAAGCCGATCGTCGGGTCGGAGCCGTCCAGGTCGACCTCTGCGTTCAGGTAGCGCAGCAGCCCGTAGGTGAGCGGGTCGGGCAGCGCCCGCAACTGTTCCTTGGCGCGCTTGAGCACCGCGCCCAGCGCGGGAGCTCCGGAAAGCACTTGCGCCCAAGGCAATTCGTCTATCGACAACGACACCGGGTACTTGGTGGTGAACCAGCCGACGGTGCGCGAAAGGTCCGCGCCGGCGGCGAGCTCCTCATGGCGCCCGTGGCCCTCGACGTCGATGCCCACCGGGGCTCCGTCGCTGCCCAGGAACTGCGCCCACGCCAGCGCGTAGCCGATCAGCAGGATGTCGTTGACCCCGGCGTGGAACGCCGCCGGCGCCTCGCCGAGCAGGATGCGGGTGGTCCCCACGTCGAGTTCCACCGACAGGTGCTCGGCGGTCTCGTAGGTGTCGGTCTCGGGCCGGACCGGGGGCAGCGCGGGCGGGGTCGCCGCGATCCGCCGCCAGGCGTCGGCCCGCCCGATCACGGCCGGGGCGTACGCGTGCTCGCTCAGCAGCGCGGCCCAGCGGGCGAACGACGTGCCGCCCGGCGGCAACGCCACCTGCTGCCCGGCGCGACGCTGGGCCCACGCGATGTTCAAGTCCTCCAACAGGATTCGCCAGGACACGCCGTCGACGGCCAGGTGGTGAATGATCAGCACCAGCTGGCGGGTCGAGGTGACCCACAGCGCGCTCACCATCACCCCGTCGCCCGGGTCCAGCCGGGACCGCGCGGCCACCACCGCCGCATCGGACAGCGCGTCGACCGTGCGCAGGCGGTGGGCCGCTTCCACCGCTCCCGCCTCGGGCACCGTCAACGACCCGTCGTCGCCGGCCCGCAGCCGCAGCATCGCGTGCCGGTCCAGCAGCGCCTGCAGCACCGCCACCACGTCGGCCTCGGTGACGCCGGCGGGCGCCTCGAGGACCATCGTCTGATTGAACTGGTCGACGGGGCCGTTCACGGCCTGCAGCCACCGCATGATCGGGGTCGCCGGCAGTTCCCCGGTGCCCTCGTCGGTCTCACCGGCGTCGCCGTCGGCCGCCGCGACCACGCGGGCCAGCCGGGAGACGGTCTGCTCGACGAAGATGTCGCGCGTGCGGCAGGCCAGGCCCGCGGCGCGCGCCCGGGTGACCACCTGCATCGACGAGATGCTGTCGCCGCCCAGGTCGAAGAAGGAGTCGTCGACGCCGACCCGCTCGACGCCGAGCACCTGGGCGTAGATGCCGGCCAGGGTCTCCTCGACCGGAGTGCTCGGGGCGCGGTAGCGGTCGGCGTCGGCGTATTCGGGCGCGGGCAGGGCGCGGGCGTCGAGCTTGCCGTTGGGGGTCAGCGGCAGCGCGTCGACCGCCACGACGGCCACCGGGACCATGTAGGCGGGCAGCCGATCGGCAAGGCGGGCGCGCAGGTCGGCGGGGTCCGCCGCCCCGGTGACGTAACCGACGAGGCGCTTATCGCCGGGCCGGTCCTCGCGGGCGACGACGGCCGCCTGCCGCACCCCCGGAAGCTCGGCCAGCGCCGCCCGGATTTCGCCGAGCTCGATGCGGTAGCCGCGAATCTTGACCTGTTCGTCGGCGCGCCCCAGGTACTGCAGCTGCCCGTCGGCGCCCCAGCGGACCAGGTCGCCGGTGCGGTACATGCGCGCCCCGGGGCCGCCGAACGGGCAGGCGACGAACCGCGACGCCGTCAGCCCCGCCCGTCGCCAGTAGCCGCGGGCGAGGCCGGCGCCGGCCACGTACAACTCGCCGACCACGCCGGGGGGCACCGGCCGCAGGAATCCGTCGAGCACGAACAGCGCCGCCCCGGCCACCGGGGAGCCGATCGGGACGACGGCGGATCCGGGGGTCAGGGGTGCGCTGATCGCCGCGTACACCGTGGCCTCGGTAGGCCCGTAGGCGTTGATCATCACGCGGTCGCGCGCCCACCGGTCGACCAGCTCGGCCGGGCAGGCCTCCCCGGCCACCACCAGCGCCGCGGACTCCAGCCCGCGTGGGTCCAACACCGTTGCCGCAGAGGGGGTTTGGCTCAGCACGCTGACTCCCTCGGCGACGAGGAGTGCGTGCAGGTCCTCCGGGGACCGGACCACGGCGTCGGGGACCACCACCAGGCGCCCGCCGCGCAGCAGCGCGCCGAAGATCTCCCACACCGACACGTCGAAGCCGTAGGAGTGCCACTGCGACCACACCCCGCCGTCGGGCAGGACCGCGTCCACGGACGCCATCAGCCGGATCACGTTGCGGTGGCTCACCGCAACGCCTTTGGGCACACCGGTGGTACCCGAGGTGTAGATGAGGTAGGCGATGTCCTCCGCGCTGGGCGCCGGCAATGCGGTGGCGGGCTGGGCGTCGACGGCGGGGTCGACCGCGTCGATGACCGGCACGTCGTGGTCGTCCAGGCGGGCGGCCAGCTCGGTGGTGGTGAGCGCCGCGACCGGCGCGGCGTCGGCGAGCATGAAGCCGATCCGGGCCGCGGGGTGCGCGGGATCGATCGGCAGGTAGGCGGCGCCGGTCTTGAGCGCCGCGAGGATCGCCACGATCGCCTCGGCCGAGCGGTGGAACAGCAGCGCCACGCATCGTCCCGGCCCGGCGCCGCGGCCGGCCAGCGCATGGGCCAACCGGTTGGCGGCCCGGTCGAGCTCGCCATAGCTCCACGACGAGCCGGCGCAGCTGAGCGCCAACGCATCCGGTGTGCGCGCGACCTGGGCGGCGAACGCCTCGGGAATCGACGCGGGCACGGGGTCCGGCGCGGTGAGCGCCGCCCGGTGGCCGATCTCGTCCAGCCGGGCGTGTTCGCCCGCGTCCAGCAGGTCGACCGACGACACCGACCGGGTCGGTTCGGTGGTCATCGTCGCGAGCACCCGCTGCAGGCGTCCGACCAGCGTCTCGACGCTGTCGGCGTCGAACACGTCGGTACGGAACTCGACCCGCCCGCCGATTCCGGCGGGCTCGTTCGCCTCGGTCCAGCGCTCGGCGAGCGAGAACGTCAGGTCCATGCGGGCGACCTGGGTGTCCAGCGGGATCGAGCTGACCCGGACGTCGCCCAGCGCCAGTCCGGTCGCGGGGTCACCGTCCTGGCCGCCGAAGTTCTGCCAGGCCAGCATCACCTGGATCAGCGGGTGATGGGTCAGGCTCCGGGTCGGGTTGAGCCGCTCCACCAGCACCTCGAAGGGCACGTCCTGATGCTCGAAGGCCTCCAGGCTGCGTGTCCGCACCCGGTCCAACAGCTCGGCGAAAGTGGGGTCGCCGCCTAGCTCTTTCAGGTCGACCCGCAGGACCAGGGTGTTGACGAAGAAGCCGACCAGGTGGTCGAGGGCGGGGTCGCGGCGCCCGGCGATCGGGAAGCCCACCGCCACATCGCTGTTCGCGCTGACCTTGGACAGCAGCACCGCCAGGGCGGCCTGCACCACCATGAAGCTGGTCGCGTTGTGTTCGCGGGCGACCGCCGTGATCTGCTGCTGCAAGTCGGCCGGCCAGTCGATCGGAACGGTCGCGCCCCGCTGGTCGGCGACCTCGGGATAGGGCCGATCGGTGGGCAGCTGCAGCCGCTCCGGCATGCCGGCCAGGGTCTCTTCCCAATAGGCCAGCTGACCGGCGATGCGGCTGTCGCGATCCTTCAGGTCGCCGAACTGGTCGCGCTGCCACAGGGTGTAATCGACGTATTGAACCGGCAATTCGGGCCAGCGGGGCGCTTCGCCCGCGCACCGGCTGGCGTACGCGACGCCCAGGTCGGCGGTCAGCGGCCGCAGCGACCACCCGTCGGCGGCGATGTGGTGCACGACGGCGACCAGCACGTGTTCGTCGTCGGCGACGCGGAACAGCCAGGCCCGCAGCGGGATATCGGTCGACAGGTCGAAGGTGTCACGGGCCGCGGCCTTGACGGCCTCGTCCAGCCGGCTCGCCGGCCAGCCGCCGGCGTCGACGACGTGCCAGCCGAAGTCGGCTCGCTCGGCGGGGATGACCACCTGCTGCGGTGTTCCGTCGGGTGCGGTGAAGACGGTCCGCAGGCTCTCGTGGCGGCCCACCACGTCGGCCAGGGCCGCTCCGAGCGCCTGGGCGTCGAGCGGGCCACGCAACCGCATGGCCGCCGCCATGTTGTAAACCGGTGAGGGGCCTTGCAATTGGTCGAGGAACCATAGCCGGCTCTGCGCGAAGGACAGTGGGACCACCGCGGGCCGCGGGCCGGCCACCAACGGCTCGAGCCCGCCGGCGCCCTCACCGACGCGGACTGCCAGCTGTGCGACGGTGGGGGCCTCGAATACGGCGCGCACCGAGAGGTATTCGTCTAGGTCGGTGTTGACGGCGGCGATCAGTCGCATCGCCGAGATGCTGTCTCCCCCGAGGTCGAAGAACGATTGGTCGATGCCGACGCGGTCGACGCCGAGCACCTGCGCGTAAATGCCCGCGAGGATCTCCTCGGTGGGATTGGTCGGGGCCCGGTAACCCGAGGCCGTGTATTCCGGCGCCGGGAGCGCGCGGGTGTCGAGTTTGCCGTTGACCGTGACGGGCAGTGCCTCGAGCACCACGATCGCGGCCGGGATCATGTAGGCCGGTAGCCGTTCGGCCAGTGCGGTGCGGAGTTCGCTGGGGTCGGCGGTGCCGGTGAGGTAGCCCACGAGGCGTTTGTCGCCGGGGCGGTCCTCGCG
>NZ_LZJA01000017.1:0-12059 GCF_001666785.1 Mycobacterium sp. E3305
GGCCGAGATCGAGCTGATCAACGAGGCGGTGCCGTTCGAACGCCTGGAGGCCCGGGTCGCCGAGATCGCCGCCGAGCTCGCGCGCATCCCGCTGTCGCAGCTGCGGGCGCAGAAGCTGATCGTCAACCAGGCCTACGAGAACATGGGGTTGGCGTCCACCCAGACGCTCGGCGGCATCCTCGACGGCCTGATGCGCAACACTCCCGACGCGCTCGATTTCATCAACACGGCCGAAACCCAGGGCGTGCGGGCGGCCGTCGAGCGCCGCGACGGCCCGTTCGGCGACTACAGCCAGGCCCCGCCGGAGCTGCGGCCCGACCCCTCACACGTCATCGTGCCTGATCGGGACCAATGCTGAGACAAACTAGGAACCTGGCGGCCGCCGGTCAAAAAGTGTTACCGTTACAGCTATGTCTCGGCTGAACACCGGCTTGCGCGCAGGCGCCGCCTTCCTCGCCCTCGGCATCGCCGCGGCGGTCTTCCCGAAGACCGCCGTCGCCGATTCGACGGAGGACTTCCCGATTCCGCGCAGGATGATCAACACCACGTGCGACGCCGAGCAGATCATGGCGGCAACCCGCGATACCAGCCCGGTGTACTACCAGCGCTACATGATCGACTTCAACAACCACCCGAACGTCCAGCAGGCGACGATCGACAAGGTGCACTGGTTCTACTCACTGTCGCCGGAGGACCGCCGCACCTACTCCGAGAACTTCTACAACAACGACCCGCTGTGGTACGCGTGGCCCAACCACATGAAGCTCTTCTTCAACAACAAGGGCGTCGTCGCGAAGGCCACCGACGTGTGCGCCCAATACCCGCCCGGCGACATGTCGGTGTGGAACTGGGCCTAACGCCTCAAGAATCCGCGCGTCCCTGAGAGGAAGGGGACGCGCGGATTTTTTTGTCCCGCAGGGTCAGCGCGGCTGTACCACTCCGCCCGCCGGACGCTCCTCGACGTTCTTGAGAAGGAATTCGCGCACGGCGGGACGCGGTCCGTACGGTCGCAGCATGGTGCTGGCCGGTCGTGGCCGCACGTGCTGCGGCCACCAGAACCAGCGCCCGAGCAAGGTGGCCAGCGACGGCGTCATGAACGACCGCACGATCAAGGTGTCGAACAGCAGACCCAGCGCGATCGTCGTGCCCACCTGGGCCATCACCAGCAACGGGCTGAACATGAACGTGGCCATGGTGGCGGCGAAGACCAGGCCGGCGGAGGTCACCACCGAGCCCGAACCGGCCATCGCGCGGATCGTCCCCGTTCTGAGCCCGGCGTGGATTTCCTCCTTGAACCGCGATATCAGCAGCAGGTTGTAGTCCGAACCGACCGCCAGCAGCAGGATGATCGCCATCGCCAGCACCATCCAGTGCAACTTCATGCCCAGGATGTACTGCCAGAGCAGCACGGAGAGTCCGAATGAGGCGCCCAGTGACAGCAACACCGTGCCGACGATCACGAAGGCCGCCACGACGCTTCGGGTGATCACCAGCATGATGATGAAAATCAGTGTGGCTGCGGCAATTCCGGCGATCAGCAGGTCGATGTCGGAGCCGTCGTGCATGTCCTTGTACGTCGCGGCGGTACCGCCGAGGTAGACCTTGGAGCCCTCCCAGGGCGTGCCCTTGATCGCCTCGTGCACGGCCTGTTTGATCGGCTCGATGTGGCTGATGCCTTCTGGACTCGCCGGGTCGCCTTCATGGGAGATGATCAACCGGACCGCGTGCCCGTCCGGTGAAATGAAGTTCTTCAAACCCCGCGCGAAATCCGGGCTCTTGAACGCCTCCGGCGGGAGGTAGAACGTGTCGTCATTCTTCGCTTTGTCGAAGGCGTCGCCTTGCGCGGTGGCGTTGTCCGCCTGCGCTTTCGCCTGTTCGTTGAGCCCCATCGTGGTCGCGTAGTTCGACATGATGGTGTCGAGGTTGCGCTGCTGACTCTCGATCTGCGGCGGGATGAGCGCCACCAACTCCGGCTGAATCCGGTCCAGCTTGTCCAGATTCGCGCTGAGCTCCACGATGTTCTGGGCCACCTGGTCGATGCCGTCGAGCGCGTTGAAGACCGACCGTAGCGCCCAGCAGACCGGGATGTCGTAGCAGTGCCGCTCCCAGTAGAAAAAGCTGCGGATCGGCCGCAAGAAGTCGTCGAAGTTGGCGATGTCGTCGCGCAACGCCTCGGTGATCTTCACGGTTTCTTTGGTGAGCCTGGTGGTTTCGTGGGTCGTGTTGCTGAGGTCTTGGGTCACCCGCATCTGTTCATGCAGGGTGGCCATGGTCTTCTTCAGCTCGTCGGCCTGCTTGAGCAGGTTCGCCGCCTGCTCGTCCTGATAGTGCTGGGTCTGGATCCGCCCCGCGGCTTGTGCGCTCATCTGAAAACCGAGGGTGCTGTGGTCGAGTGGCGTGCCCAACGGCCGGGTGATGGTCTGCACCCGGCCGATGCCGGGGATGTGGAAGACCGCCTTGGCAACCTTGTCCAGGACCAGGAAGTCGGCCGGGTTGCGCAAGTCGTGATCGGTTTCGATCATCAACAACTCGGGATTGAGCCGAGCCTGGTCGAAGTGCCGGTCCGCGGCGGCATAGCCGACATTGGCCGGGGTGTCCGCCGGCAGGAAGTGGCGGTTGTCGTAGTCCGTCTTGTAGCCGGGCAGGGCGAGCAGGCCAACCAATGCGATCCCGATGGTCACCGCGAGAACCGGGGCGGGCCAGCGGACGACCGCGGTGCCGATGCGACGCCAGCCCTGAGTCGCCAGCTTGCGCTTCGGATCCATGAGCTTGAAGAACGACGCGACGGTCAGCACTGCGGGGCCCAGGGTCAACGCGGCGAGCACCGCTACCAACATGCCGATGGCGCATGGTGCGCCCAATGACTGGAAATACGGCAATCGGCAGAAGCTCAGGCAGTACATCGCGCCGGCGATGGTCAGGCCCGACCCGAGCACGACATGCGCGGTGCTATGGAACATGGTGTAGAAGGCTTGTTCGCGGGTCTCGCCCAGACCGCGGGCCTCGTGGTAGCGGCCGACCACGAAAATCGCGTAGTCCGTTCCGGCGGCGATCGCCATCAACACCAACAAATTGTTGGCGAACGTGGAGAGTCCGATGATTTCGTAGTTGGCCAGCAAGGCAACGACGCCGCGAGCCGCGGCCAACTCGATGAACACCATCGCCAGCATGATCAGCATGGTGGTCACCGAGCGGTAGACGAACAGCAGCATCACCACGATCACCAAAAAAGTGACAAGGGTGACGAGCGCGACGCCCTTCTCGCCCGCGTGGGACTGGTCGGCGAACAGCGGACCCGCGCCGGTGACGTATGCCTTGATTCCCGGCGGCGCGGGCACCGAGTCCACGATCTTGCGCAGGGCCAGGGCAGACTCGCTGGCCTGCCCGCTGCCCATGTTGCCGGAGAGGTAAACCTGGACGTACGCGGCCTTCTGGTCGTGGCTCTGGGAACCCGCCGCCGTCAGCGGATCACTCCAGAAATCCTGCACGTGCTGAACGTGCTTCTTGTCTTGCTCGACGCGCCTGACGATCTCGTCGTAATAGCGGTGCGCTTCTGCCCCGAGGGGCTTGTCGCCCTCCAGCAAGATCATGGCCGAGTTGTCGGAGTTGAATTCTTTGAACGTCGATCCGACCTTCATCGTCGACTGAAAGGATGTCGCGTCAGTCGGACTCATCGACACCGAGTGGTTTTTGGCGACCGCCTCCAGCTGCGGGGCCGCGGTGTTCGTGACGAACACGATGGCCAACCAGATCAGGACGATCGGCAGGGCGAGCCGGTGGATCATCCGCGGCAGGAACGGCGGGATCAGCGGCTGCGAGATTGGCGGCGCGGCAGATTCAGCCTCACTTGGCTCGCTCATGCGGACTTGTCCAGGCAGTAGACGAAGGGGTTCACGTTTTCGTTGGAATCTGAGCGATTCGGGGCCTTGATGACGTCACCGTGCCCGTCGTGGTTGTTCACGACGAATTGGCAGGCGATCCAGCTGCCGTCTCCCTGCGCGATCAGGTTTGCCGGGATGCCGGGCTTCGTGGAACTCAGCACGATGCTCCACGGCAGGGGCACGTTGAGGGCCTGTTGCGGATGGGAGTTCTCGTCGAGGTAGTTGATGGTTGCGGTGCTGCCCGGTGAGCCCCAGACCTGGAGCGTGATCGTCTTGGCGTTGAACTCATCGAGCACCTCGCCCGACGTGCCGCCGCCGAACGAACCCTTGTGAACACCGAAGACGCCGTGCAATCGGTAGACGACGAATCCGGACAGCGCGACGACAGCCGCGATCGTGAGCACCAACCAGGACCGCCCCAACAGCCCCCTCTTCCCGGCGCGCCGCGGAGCGGCATCGTTTCCCTTCCCGCCGGCAGAGCCTTGTCTCTCGAGCGGCTCGGTTCTTGGCTCAGTCGTCGTCATGGGCACCCCAAGTCCTTCCCCCTGATCATGGCTTCTCCGCGATGAGGCCGACGCACGTCGCCGTCAGCAAGCGGGTGAGGGCCGAGGCGAAGTCCAGATTCCATTCGGGCGGAATCACTTCCGGCTCCTCGGCATAGGCATCGTTGAGGCGCTCCGGCGGGTTGGCGACCTGCCACAGCGTGGCCGCCAGCGAGTACGCGGCGAGCAGAATGTCGAGCGACCCCGAGCGGCCGAGTTCGGGCAGCGCGCTCTCGATGGAATCGGCGAGCGAGAGCGTGGCGGCGGTGCTGATGCGCTTGACCTCCACGACCCGCTCGACGTCCACCTCGTGCTCGAGGTGGAGGTGCAGGTTGGCCAGCAGGTCGCAGAACAGCGGGTCCTGGGCGAGGGCGTCGGCCAGTGTCTCGGCGATTTGCGGCGGCGACTTGCGGCCGGGTGCGGCGAGCTTCTCGGACACCGTGTTCGACCAGCGCACCCACCCTTCGGCGGACAGGTGCAGCAGCACTTCCTTGTGCGAGGTGAAGTAACGACGGACGGCGGAGTAGTGAATGCCGGCCCGATTGGCGACGGCGGTCAACGTGACCGACGCGACGCCGGTCTCGAGCGCCAGTGAACGCGCGGCTTCCACGAGTGCCTCCGCACGTTGGCGCTTCTTCTCCTCGGTGCGGGCGCGCTGGAAGGTTAACTGCGCCACCGGCCGAGCGTAACGCACATTGTGTGATTTGCATAACGCACGGGACGTGACTTGTTCCGGGCCACGTGAACCATTTCCCGCAGGTAAAGGTGTAACTAGCTATGCACACCATCGCGCTCATCGGATTCCTCGGCGGACTCATCACCGCGATCTCGCCGTGCATCCTGCCCGTGCTCCCGGTGATCCTGTTGTCCGGCGCGAGCGGTTCACGCGGCATCAGTTCGGCCGCCCGGCCCTACCTGCTGATCGCGGGCCTGGTGTGCAGCTTCTCGCTGGCCACGCTGATCGGCTCGGCGCTGCTGACCGCGCTGCACCTGCCGCAGGACGCCATCAGGTGGGCAGCCCTCGTGGTGCTGGTGCTGATCGGGCTGGGGCTGATCTTCCCGCCGCTACAGCACCTGATCGAGCGGCCGTTCGCGTACCTGCCGCAGCGTCAAATCGGGCCCAACACCGATGGTTTCGGGCTAGGGCTGACGCTGGGCGCGCTGTATGTGCCCTGCGCCGGTCCGGTGCTCGCCGCGATCGTGGTCGCCGGCGGCACGCAGTCCATCGGCGCCGGCGTCTTGCTGTTGACCGGCACCTTCGCCCTGGGCAACGCGGTGCCGCTGCTGGCGTTCGCGCTGGCCGGGCGACGCGTCGCCGAACGGGTCGCCGCGTTCCGTCGCCACCAGCGCGTGATCCAGGTCGCCGGCGGCATCACGATGGTCGTGCTGGCCGTCGCGCTGGTCTTCAACCTGCCGGCGATGCTGCAGCGCGCCATCCCCGACTACACGACGGCGATGCAGAACAAGATCGGCGCCGACGACATCCAGCGCACGCTCAACGCAGGCCCGGCGACACCCCCGCCCGGGACGAGCGGCCTGCAACTCAGCCCGGGCGGGGTCAGCATCGACGGCGCGCTGACCGACTGCATGGAGGGCGCCACGCAGTTGCAGCAGTGCGGCCCGGCACCCGCCATCGCCGGCATCGCCGGGTGGCTCAACACCCCGGACGGCGAGCCGCTGGACCCGGCGGCGGTGCGCGGCAAGGTGGTGCTGGTCGACTTCTGGGCGTACTCGTGTATCAACTGCCAGCGCGCCATCCCGCACGTAATCGATTGGTACAACCGGTATCACGACGCGGGGTTCGTCGCCATCGGGGTGCACACCCCCGAGTACGCCTTCGAACGGGTGCCGGCCAACGTGGCCAGCGGCGCCGCCGCGCTGCACATCCCCTACCCCGTCGCGCTGGACAACGGCTACACCACCTGGAACAACTACCAGAACCTCTACTGGCCGGCGGAATACCTGATCGACGCGACCGGCCAGGTGCGACACACGAAGTTCGGCGAGGGCGACTACGACGGCACCGAGAAGCTGATCCGCGAGCTGCTCGTCGGCGCGCATCCCGGCACCCGGCTGCCCGGGCCGACACATTCGCCGGACACCACGCCGCAGACCCGGCTCACGCCCGAGACGTATCTGGGGGTCGACCGAGCCCGAAACTACGGCGGCACAGGCGAATACAAGGCGGGCACCGCGACGTTCGACTACCCGGCGTCACTGCCGGCCGACAAGTTCGCGCTGCGCGGCCGGTGGAAGCTGGACGACCAGGGCGCCACCGCCGACAGCGATGACACCGGCATCCGGCTGAGCTACACCGCCAAGGACGTCTACGTCGTCGTCGGCGGCACGGGCACCCTGACCGTGTCCCGGGACGGCAAGACGACGACGACGGCGATCGGCGGCCCACCCACGCTGCACCCGATCGTGGCCGATGAGGCCGCGCGCAGCGACCAGCTCGACATGCGGGTCAGCCCTGGGCTGCAAGTGTTTTCGTTCACCTTCGGCTAGCCGGCCGGCTTCTTGGCCAGGCTGCCCAGCATCGCGACGACCACACCGCCGATCACCAGCGCGACGCCCACGAGCAGCGTGAGGTTGAGCCATTGGTGCAGGCCCGCCTCGGCGTGGGAGACCATCACCTCGGCGATGCGCCGGATGTCGTCGGTGGTGCGGTTGAGCGCGTCGCCGACGTGGCGGCCTGCGATCTCGATGCCCGCCCAGCCGGCGGCGCCGACCAGCAGCGCGGAGACCCCGAGGCTGGTGAGTGCCTTACCGCGGCGTCGCGCGGTGGCCAGCAGCAGCACGGCGCAGACGACGCTCAGGGCGGCCGCGCCGACGCTCACCCACGGACCCCACGTGCCGAGCGGGCTCAACCGCCCCGGCCGCAGCGACCCGTGGGCCGAGGGCGCCGATGCCGTCAACGGAACCGTCAGCGTCGCGGGCACTTTCACGTTGTGGCGGCTCAGTATCCGCTGCATCGCGGCGTCCTTGAGCATCGGCGCCACGTCGATCGACCACGACTCGCCTGCGCCGTCGGCGGTGAACAACCAGCGATGCGCCGCCCGGTTCGCCTGGGCGAACAACGCCGGGAAGGCGGGCCCGGCCGTGAACGCGACAGCGGCCAGGTGCACCTCCGCCCCCTCGACCGGCTGGCGTCCGCCGGTGTGCTCCGCGATGAGCGCCATCGCGCGGTTGGCCAGTTCGTCCGCGGCGGCGGACTGCAGCGCGGGGTCGCCGGCGGCCCGCTGGGCCAGCGCGACGTAGCCGCCCTCGCTGACCACGTTCAGCTGCAGCCACACCGCCGGAACGGCCACGGCCAGCGCGACCGTGGTCGCCAGCCACAGCACCGCCCTGAAGACGGCGGCCACGATGCCCACGCCGGGAGATCCTTAAGGCGCGATTCCGCGAACGTAGGCGGCCTGCCCGAGGTGTTGGGCGCAGTCGTCGATGATGCTCACCAACCGGGCGCTGGCCGTCACCGGCGGGTCCCAGTTGGTGTCGACCACCCGCTCCAGCTCGGCTGCGGTCACGCCGGCGACGTATTCGAGCGCGAGCTTGTGCACGGCGTGGTAGTAGCCGGACAGCAGATCCACGGGCGCCTTGACCTTGGCGACCTGCTCGGGGCCGTGCCCGTAGCCGGTGTCGTTGCGCGGCAGGTCAAGCCCGAACCGGTCCACCCACCCGTCGCGCAGCCACACCTGCTCGACCCCGGCCACGTCGGCCAGCTGGATGTCTTGCACCCTCGCGCTGTGCCAGAGCAGCCAGGCGATGCTGTTGGCGCCCGGGGACACCCGGTAGTCGGCGACCGCGTCGGTCAGGCCGTCGGCGACGTCGTCGACGTGTTCGATCAACCGGGTGAACGCGTCGCGGAGCAGTTCTTGGACGGCGGCATCGGGGCTGGAGGTGTTGGCCATACCAGCGACACTAGATCCTGGCACGACCGGCGGGCGCGGTCGTAGATTATTTGCATGACTTACGACCTGATCATCCGCAACGGCACCATCGTCGACGGGCTGGGTGGTGAGCCGTACGTCGGCGACGTCGCGGTTACCGACGGGGTGATCGCGGCCGTCGGTCGGGTCAACGGCGAGCGCGCCGAGCGGGAGATCGACGCCACCGGCCTGCTGGTCACCCCGGGCTTCGTCGACCTGCACACCCACTACGACGGCCAGTCCATCTGGTCGGAACGCCTGACGCCGTCGTCGGCGCACGGCGTGACCACGGTGGTCATGGGCAACTGTGGCGTCGGATTCGCGCCGTGCCGCCAGTCCGACCACGATGTCCTGGTCGACGTGATGGCCGGGGTCGAGGACATTCCCGGCGTCGTCATGACCGACGGCCTGCCCTGGACCTGGGAGACGTTCCCCGAATACCTGGACGCGCTGGACGCCGGCAAGCGGGACATCGACGTCGCCGCGTACCTGCCGCACTCGCCGCTGCGGGTCTACGTGATGGGCCAGCGCGGCGCCGACCGCGAGCCGGCCACCGCCGAGGACCTCGCCCAGATGCGGGCGCTGGCCAAGGAGGCGGTCGAGGTCGGGGCGCTCGGCTTCGCGTCGTCGCGGCTGACGATCCACAAAACCGAAAGCGGTTCGCCCATCCCGAGCTACGACGCCGCGCGGGAGGAGATCGAGGAAATCGCCCGCGGTGTCGTCGACGGCGGCGGCGGCCTTCTTCAGTTCGTGCCGGACATCCCGGCCGGCGGCTACGAGCCCGTACTGCAGACGGTGTTCGACGTGGCCGAGGACGTCGACCTGCCGCTGACCTTCACGCTGGTGGTGGCCAACTCCGGCGACCCGACGTGGGAGGACGCCATCACGATGATCGAGAAGGCGAATTCCCGGGCCGGCGACGGTGACCCCCGGATCACCGCACAGCTGCTGCCGCGCCCGATCGGGCTGATCATCGGGCTGCAGCTGTCCGCCAACCCGTTCGTGCTCTACCCGAGCTACCGCGAAATCGCGCACCTGCCCCTGGCCGAGCGGGTCGCCGAGATGCGCAAGCCGGAGGTGCGCGCGCGCATCCTCGCCGACAAGCCGGGCCAGGGCCACCCGATCCTATACGTGGCCCAGATGTGGGACTGGATCTACCCGCTGGGCGACACCCCCGACTACGAGCCGGACCCGTCGACCTCCATCGGGGCCCGGGCGCGGGCACGAGGCGTGAACCCGATGGAGGAGGCCTACGACCGGCTGCTCGACGACGAGGGCCGCGCCATGCTGCTGGTGGCGACCAGCAACCTGCAGGGCAATTCGCTGGACACCGTGGGCAAGCTGCTGCACCGCGACGACGTGGTGCTCGGGCTCGGCGACGGCGGCGCGCACTACGGGATGATCTGCGACGCCAGCTACTCGACGTACTTCCTGACGCATTGGGCGCGCGACCGCGAGTCGGGCCGGTTCACCGTGCCCCAGGCCGTCCGCGAGCTCACGTCGGTGCCGGCGCGCATCGCCGGGCTGGGCGACCGGGGGCGCATCGGCGTCGGCTACAAGGCCGACCTCAACGTCATCGATCACGCCGCGTTGCGCCTGCACAAGCCGGTCATCACCTACGATCTGCCGGCCGGGGGCCGGCGCCTCGACCAGACCGCCGACGGCTACGTCGCGACGATCGTGGCCGGCGAAGTGATCGCGGAGAACGGCGTGCCCACCGACGCTCGTCCAGGCAAGTTGGTCCGCGGTCGGCAACCGCGCCCGGTACCCGCGCAATAACGCCACCAAAACAGCCAGATCCCGGGTAAGTTGAGCCGGTGACGAGCCCGCATTTTGCGTGGTTGCCGCCAGAAGTCAACTCGGCACGAATCTTCTCGGGTCCCGGAGCCGGGCCGCTGCTTGCTGCCGCGGAAGCCTGGGACGGACTGGCCGAGGACTTGGCATCGTCAGCATCGTCGTTTTCTTCGGTTACGTCAAATCTCGCCAGCGGCTCCTGGCAGGGGCCGTCCTCGGCGGCGATGATGGCTCTCGCCACGCACTACGTCAGCTGGCTGAGCGCGGCGGCGGCCCAGGCCCAGGCGGTGTCCAGCCAGGCCTCGGCGGTGGCGGCGGCGTTCGAGGGCGCGTTGGCGGCCACGGTGCAGCCCGCGGTGGTCGCGGCCAATCGCGCGCTGGCGCAGGCGTTGTCGGCCACCAACTGGCTGGGCCAGAACACCCCCGCGATCGCCGACATCGAGGCCGCCTACGACCAGATGTGGGCGTCCGACGTCGAGGCGATGTACGGCTATCACGCCGACGCGTCGGCGGCCGTGGAGAAACTGGCGCCCTGGCAGCAGGTGTTGCAGAACCTCGGCTTCCACTTCAGCAGCAGCGGCCAGCTCACCTTCGGCCTGCCGGCGGCGCGGGTTCCGCGCACGCTGTAGCGGCCCGGCCCGCGCCTATCCTGAGGGTCATGCGCACCAAGAAGCAGGTGGACGTCGAGCGTCTGGCGGCCGCCCTTCCCGACTACCCGTTCGCCTACCTGGTCACCGTCGACGACGACTACCGCGTCCACACCGTGACGGTCGAGCCGCGGATGCGCGACGCGACGCTGGACGTCGGCCTCATCGGTGGCCGCACCCGCCAGAATTTGGCGCAGCGCCGCGACGTCACCCTGCTGTGGCCCCCGACCGAGCCCGGCGGCTATTCGCTGATCGTCGATGGCACGGCCGAGGTCAGCGACGCGGGCGACGCCGTTCGCCTGGAAGTCGTGCCCGGCCGCGCCCTTCTGCACCGCGAGGCCGACCCCGGCTCCCCGGGCGCGGCCAAGGGCTGCCTGCACGACTGCGTGGTGTTCTCCCGGTGAGCCGCGTCGCCCCGCTGGCCCCGCCGTGGAGCGAGGAGGACGCGGCGGGGATCAACAGCTGGGGTCACCCGGACCGCACCTATGAGCCGCTGCTGCTGGTGCGCTGCCTGCAACGCCACCCGGCGCTGGCCACCCGGCTGCGCAAGCTCGGCGAATCACTCTATGTCGCAGCGCTTTTGCCCGCCCGGACGCGGACGATCGCGATCCTGCGCAGCTGCGCGCTCCTCGGTTGCCGATACGAGTGGGGCGGGCAGGCGGCGTTCTGGGGTCCGATCGCGGGTGTCAGCGACGACGAGTGCGACGCGCTGGTGACCGCCGGCCCCGACGACCCGCGGTGGGCGCCCGACGAGCGGACCCTGATCGAGGCGGTCGACGAGCTGGAGCGCACCGGTTCCTGGTCGGAGACGACGTGGACGGCGCTAGGGCGCTTCCTTTCCGACGAGCAGCGCATCGAATTGCTCACGGCCGTCGGCTGGTATCGGACCATCTGCACGCTGTGCAACGCGCTCGCGCTCCCGGTCGAGGGCTGGATGCGGCCCTGGCCTTCAGCCGGCTGAGAGGTCGCGTTTGAGGCCGGGATGCTGGTTCTTCAGTAGCGGCAGCAGCAGCCGTCGCGGCATGAACTGGAACAGCCGGGTGGACAGGTGGCTGGGCAGACCGGCGATCACCGTGCCGCAGTCGTGGGCGAGCGCGTCGACCCCGATGCGCGCGACGTCGCGCGACGGCATCCACATGAACTTCGGGAACGCGTCGGCGAATTTGCGCTCGTCCATGCCCGCGTTCTTCAGGAACCGGTGCGCTCCAGCTCGTCGACCGCCTCGATCAGGGTCCGCTCGTCGGGCGCCCACCGCGGGTCGTCGGG
>NZ_LZJA01000018.1:0-13504 GCF_001666785.1 Mycobacterium sp. E3305
CGCATCATTGGCGCAACGGGCGCCTGCCGGAGACCGTCGAGTACAAAGAGCTGGAGGCAAACGACTTCAAGGACTGGCGGCTGAAGGTCTACGGTCTCGTCGAGCACCCGATGGAGTTCTCGCTCGAGGACCTGATGGCACTGCCCTACCACGAGCAGATCAGCCAGCACTTCTGCATCCAGTCCTTGAAGTCGTTTGCCTCCAGCTCTTTGTACTCGACGGTCTCCGGCAGGCGCCCGTTGCGCCAATGATGCGGCGAGATGTCCTTTTCGGTGAAGGCGCCGGGCTTGGGGTCGAGCTGTTCAAGCATTCGCTGGAACGGGCCCACCAGCGCGTACCCGACCCGCTGAATCACCCGCGGATGACGAATGGTGAAGGGAGTGGCCCAAACCCAGGCGATCGCCGTCACCACCATGGCCGCGGCGAAGATCCAGAAACCCACCCAGCTGTTGTCGTCGCGCGAGGCGAACATGTGGTT
The DNA here is from genome assembly GCF_001666785.1 of Mycobacterium sp. E3305. Taxonomy (NCBI): domain Bacteria; kingdom Bacillati; phylum Actinomycetota; class Actinomycetes; order Mycobacteriales; family Mycobacteriaceae; genus Mycobacterium; species Mycobacterium sp. E3305. The sequence continues at coordinate 479 of NZ_LZJA01000018.1, forward strand.
GAGGTTTCGCAGCGCACTGGTCGTCAACACCATCGTGACGTGCACCAGGATGAAGAACAGGAAATAGACGAGCACCACGAAATGCAGCGATCGCGCGTGCTGAATGCTCAGCCGCTTGCTGAGCCAGTGCACCCGCTGCGACAACGCGGGCGACATTCCCAGGCCGGTGATCAAAGCCGCGGGCGCGGCGATGAAAACCGTGGTGAAGTAGGACAACAACTGCAGGCCGTTGTAGGCGACCCAGCCGTTGTCGGTCGGCCAGTCCAGCGACAGATATTGAATGGCCACCGACGCCGCGTTGGGGAAGACGTCCCAGCTGGTCGGCACGATGTGGCGCCACTGCCCGGTGGCGAACAGGAGCACATAGAAGACCGCCCCGTTGACGAGCCACAGCACGTCCACGCCGAGGTGCCACCACCGGGCCAGCCCGATCGAGTGCCGGAAGCCGGGCAGGCCCAATTGCGGTGGGAGGGCGACGGTGTCGGCGTTGGCCGTCCACAGCTCGTCGTCCGGCACGGGCGGACCGACCCGCAGCCACTCGTCCTTACCCGGGGTGGCGTTGCGGCTGAAATAGAGCCGGGGATGGTCGCAGAGGATCTGGATTCCCGTCCTGATGATGAACATCATCATGAACAGGTTGAAGAAGTGCGTCCAGCCGATCCAGGCCGGCAGGCCGGGAGCGACGCCGGAGCGGTCCGTGCCGGGATGACGCTGGATGAACGACTGCACCGCCGGCATGTTGTGCAGGCCCTTGCCCACGGCCACACCGGCGATCAGCAGGGCAAAGCCGATGGGTATCAGCCAGAGCAGATTGAACCACCGGTCGCGGCCGACGCGCAGCTTCGGGGCGGTGGCCCGGCGGGTGAGGTCGAAGCCGCCACCGTAGGTCTCCACGTCGATGACGTCCTCGGCGGTGTGAATCTCGTTGCGGTAGTCCGGGGGAGACTGCAGCGGCGTGCCCACTCTCAGTGTCGACACGCCGCCGGCCGGATTGACGTCTGAGTTCCGTTGTTCGGTGTTCGTCACGAGGCCGAATTTACACGGGTCGACTTGTAGAAATTGGACACGATCAGGAAGAAACGCCGCGTCCCGAGCCCGGGGCGACGTACTTTCGCTGCCGACGGTCCGATTCGGGCGAAATCCGCCCGCCGCACCGGCCCTCAACACCGCAACTGCCCGACGAATCAGGCGCTTACACCGAAGATGCGGTTTATGGACGCCCGCTGTGAGTTGGCGCAGAGTCTTCTGGAAGGCCGCTGGATCGGGTCGTGTCGTCGAACCGGGCGGCCCGAACTATCTCAACCGGGTTGACGGCGAACGCCCGCGGAACGCCGGAGCGGTCGCCGTCGCCGTCGGGCTTCGGGCTAAGCGGTGAGGGCCGAATTCGTACGTGGACACGTTTCAGCAAAATGAATTCGAACGCGAAAAACTCAACGGTCCCGCGAATACCGGGTTATCGTACGGCGTCCGGTTGCCGGCCTGAAATACGGGCGACATCCCGGCAAATGAAAATTACAAATCGAGTTGGAGGATTGTATGACCCGTCGGTGGTTGTTTATGGCCCTCGTAGTTGCCACAGCACTAATGACCGGCTGCTCCAGCAGCAAACCCGCGAGTTCGGGATCGAGTTCGGCTGCAAGCAGCAGTTCGACCACCACAGCTACTACGTCGGCATCCGCGGCGTCCAGCGATACCAGCACGGCAAACGCGCCGGCAGTCGCGACCTTGGATTCCAGCCAATGTGTCGACGTCACCGGGGCGAATGTGGATCTGCTCGCCGCATCGGACAAGGACGCCGCGCGCAAGGCCGCTGACACCCTGGAGCGGTACAACCCGCCGGCTTCCGTCAAAGACGCCATCGAACACTTCGTCACCACGGGTGGCGCGCACTTCGATGACCCGGATTACACGAAAAACAACAAGACCGTCGACGGCTGGGTCAAGCAGGTCTGCCCCAGTTAACGACCGCACCTCAATAGCTGCCGCTAGGCCGGGTCGCGCGGCCGTACACGGCGGAAACCTTATTGGCCTCAGAAGCTAACAGGCGCGCTATCGACGTCCGTGGGCGCGATTGCGCTGCGCACGGCCTCGGCGAGGGTGGCCGCCCGGACATCGGTGAACACGTCCTCCAGGAGCACCGGGCGGCCATCGGGGCCGGTCAGCGGCACCCGCCAGTTGGGGTACTCGTCGGTGGTCCCGGGCTGGTTCTGGGTCCGCCGGTCACCCACCGCGTCGGTCAGGGCCACGCCCACCAGGCGCGACGGGGTCCGCCCCAGATACCGGTACAAGGCACAGATGATGCTTTCCTCGTCGGTGTCGGCGTCGCCGAGCAGCCCCACCCGCCGCAACTCGGCCAGCCAGGCCGCGAGCTCGGCCCTGTCGGCGGCAAGCTCGTCTTCAGCGGGGCGGGTCAGCAGTCCAAGCGACTCGCGCAGCCGCACGTGGTCGCCCGCCAGGTAGCCGGCCGTCGGCGGCAGATCGTGGGTGGTCACCGACGACAGGCAGTACTCGCGCCAGCGCTCGGCCGGCAGCGGGCCGCCGGCCCCGTCGCGGTCGAGCTCGAACCAGAGGATCGATGTGCCGAGCAACCCGCGCAGCAGCAGGTAGTCGCGCACCCACGGTTCGACCGTGCCGAGGTCCTCGCCGACGACCAGCGCGCCGGCGCGGTGTGCTTCCAACGCGACGATGCCGATCATCGCCTCGTGGTCGTAGCGAACGTAGGTGCCCTCGGTGGGCGGTGCGCCCTCCGGGATCCACCAGAGCCGGAACAGCCCGATGATGTGGTCGATCCGCACACCACCGGCATGCCGCAGCACCGAGCGGATCAACGCCCGAAAGGGGCGGTATTCCTCCGCATCCAGCCGATCCGGCCGCCACGGCGGCTGGGACCAGTCCTGGCCGAGTTGGTTGAACTCGTCGGGCGGGGCACCGGCGGTGACGCCCAGCGCCAGCACATCCTGCAGCGCCCACGCGTCGGCGCCGTCGGGATGCACGCCGACCGCCAGGTCGTGCATCACGCCCAGCGCCATTCCGGCCCGGACCGCCCGCGACTGCGCCGCGGCGAGTTGCTCATCGAGTTGCCATTGCAGCCACCGGTGGAAATCGACCGTGTCCGAATGCTTTTCGACAAAACCTGCGACACCGCTCGCCTGGGGATGCCGCAGCTTCTGCGGCCAGGAATGCCAGTCGGCGCCGTATTTCTCGGCCAGGGCGCACCAGGTGGCGAAGTCGTCGAGCGCGCGGCCTTCACGGGCGCGGAAGGCTTCGTAGGAAAGTTCGCGGCCCGCCGACCGCGGCACCCGATGCAGCAGCTCGAGCGCGGCGCGCTTGGCCGCCCACGCGCTGTCGCGGTCGATCGAGTCCAGTCGGGCGGCGCGCTGTTGCACGTCGAAGCGCAGCCGCCGCACCCGGCTTCGCTTGGGCAGCGCGGCGAACTCGGGGATCGCCTCGACGTGAAGGTAGAGGGGGTTGACGAAGCGCCGCGAGGTAGGCAGGTAGGGCGAGGGCTCCATGGGGGTCGTCGGAGCGGCGGCATGCAGCGGATTGACCAACAAGTAGTCGGCGCCGTGCCGCGTCGCCGACCACACCGCCAGGTCCGTCAGGTCCGTCAGGTCGCCGACCCCCCAGGACTGGCTCGACCGCACGCTGTAGAGCTGGGCGGCCAGCCCCCAGCCGCGCCGGGCCCCGAGCCGCTCCGGCAGCCCGAGCCAGTCCGGCGTCATGATCAGCGCGGTGCTGGTCTCGCCGTCGCCGGACCGCAGGTGCACCCGGTGGTAGCCCAGCGGCAGGTCGGGCGGCAGTACGAAGCTGGCCTCGCCCACCCAGCGCCCGTTCAGTTCGAACGGCGGGGTGAAGTTGTCCACCTGCTGGATCCCGCCGCGCACGGTGCCGTCTTCGAGCTCTAACCACACCTCGGCGGGGTCGCCGTGGGTCACGTGCACCCAGAACCGGGCCTGCTCGCCGGTCCGGCCGACGATGGTCGCAGGCAGCCGCCGCGCCCAATGCGACCGCAGCTTCGCGGCCAGGGCCACGTTGCGCTCCTGCTCGGTTCCGGCCGCCACGCCGAGCGCGGCCAGCACGGCCACCAGCGTGGCCTCGGCGACGAGCACCCGCCGCCCGGTCCAGTCCTGATACTCGGTCGCGATGCCGTATCGCCTGGCAAGTTCGACCAGCGACGGCGCGAGCTCACTCATACCGCTCATCTTGGTGCCAGAAATCGCCCGCCGACCAATCGGGGAGAGGCGGCGACCCGGCCCGCGACCGCCGCCGCCCGGTTTGCCGGCCGGTGCTGCGTCGCGCCGTGCGCCGAGGGCGCACGCTCGACAGGACGGGCGCGCCATTCGCCATTACGATGCCCTCAGAGACATGAGGAGTCCGGGCGGGATCGGCGGGGAACAAAAAGTGCCAGCTCAACGGCGCCTGGCGCGTGGCGCACGCCGGCGGCCCGGCGAGCTGCCGACGACCGGACGCCCGCAGATGAAGCAGATGCAGCAGCGAACGTCATCGTCGCCGCGTGGCGAGGCCCGTACCGGTGCCTTACGGTTGTCGATGTAATTCGCGCAGCGGAAATTTTCACAGGACAATATCCAGGCGTTCTAGCAGACCGGATGGTGAATTAAGTGGCGGAAGAGAGTCGCGGGCAGCGCGGGTCGGGGTATGGCCTCGGGCTGTCGACGCGGACCCAGGTGACCGGCTACCAGTTCCTCGCTCGCCGCACCGCAATGGCGCTCACCCGCTGGCGCGTCCGCATGGAGGTCGAGCCGGGGCGGCGCCAGACGCTGGCCGTGGTGGCGTCGGTGTCGGCGGCGCTGGTGATCTGCCTGGGCGCCTTGCTGTACTCCTTCCTCAGCCCGGCCGGCCAGGTCGGGGATTCGCCGATCATCGCCGACCGTGACTCCGGCGCCCTGTACGTCCGCGTGGGTGACCGGTTGTATCCGGCGCTGAACCTGGCGTCGGCGCGCCTGATCACCGGCCGCCCGGACAACCCGCACCTGGTCAAGTCCAACCAGATCGCCAGCCTGCCGCGCGGCCCGATGGTGGGCATCCCGGGCGCGCCGTCGAACTTCCACACCACCAGCCCGGCCACGTCGTCGTGGCTGGTGTGTGACACCGTCGCCACCTCGACCGGTGTCAGCGCACCGTCCGGCGTGACGGTGACCGTCATCGACGGGAACCCCGACCTCAGCAACCACCGGCGCGTGCTAAACGGGTCGGACGCGGTGGTGCTGAACTACGGCGGGGACGCGTGGGTGATCCGGGAGGGACGCCGGTCACGGATCGATGCGACCAACCGGTCGGTGCTGTTGCCGCTGGGCCTGACGCCCGAGCAGGTCGGCCAGGCCAAGCCCATGAGCCGCGCCCTGTTCGACGCGTTGCCGGTGGGACCCGAACTGACCGTGCCCCAGATCCCGAACGCGGGCGCCGGCGCATCCTTCCCGAACGCGCCCGGCCCGATCGGCACGGTGATCGTCACACCGCAAATCAGTGGGCCGCAACAATATTCGCTGGTGCTGGCCGACGGCGTGCAGACCCTCCCGCCGTTGGTGGCCCAGATTCTGCAGAACGCCGGGCCGGGCAACACCAAACCGGTGACCGTCGAACCGTCCGCCCTGGCGAAGATGCCCGTGGTCAACAAGCTGGATCTGTCCTCCTACCCGGACGCCCCGCTGAACGTCTCGGACATCCGCGAGAACCCGTCGACCTGCTGGTGGTGGCAGAAGACCTCCGGTGAAAACCGGGCCCGCATCCAGGTGGTGTCCGGCCCGACCATCCCGGTGGCGGCCAAGGACGAGAACAAGGTGGTCTCGCTGGTCAAGGCCGACACGACGGGCCGCGTGGCCGACCAGGTCTTCTTCGGGCCCGACTACGGAAACTTCGTGGCCGTCACCGGCAACGACCCGGGCGCCAAGACGACGGAATCGCTGTGGTGGGTGACGGACGCCGGCGCCCGGTTCGGGGTCGACGACACCCGCGACGTGCGTGAGGCGTTGGGCCTCAAGACCAAACCGAGCCTGGCGCCGTGGGTGGCGCTGCGGCTGCTCCCGCAAGGCCCGACCTTGTCGCGCGCGGACGCGCTCGTGGAGCACGACACCCTACCGATGGATATGTCCCCAGGAGAATTGGCGGTACCTAAGTGAAACGCGGGTTTGCACGGCCGACACCGGAGAAGCCTCCGGTCATCAAGCCGGAGAACATCGTCCTTCCGACGCCCCTGAGCATTCCGCCGCCCGAGGGCAAGCCCGTGTGGCTGATCATCGTCGGCGTCCTGGTGATCGGCCTGCTGATCGGCATGGTCGCAATGGTCTTCGGCAGCGGCTCGCGCGTGTTCGGCGGCGCCGGCGCGATCTTCCCGATCTTCATGATCGGTGGCGTCGCGATGATGATGTTCGGCGGCCGATTCGGCGGTCAGCAGCAGATGAGCCGGCCCAAGCTGGACGCGATGCGCGCCCAGTTCATGCTGATGCTGGACATGCTGCGCGAGACCGCCCACGAGTCGGCCGACAGCATGGACGCCAACTACCGGTGGTACCACCCGGCGCCCACCACGCTGGCCGCCGCGGTCGGCAGCTCACGCATGTGGGAGCGCAAGCCCGACGGCAAGGACCTCAACTTCGGTGTGGTCCGCGTCGGCGTCGGCATGACGCGTCCCGAGGTGACCTGGGGTGAGCCCCAGAACATGCCGACCGACATCGAGCTGGAGCCGGTGACCGGTAAGGCGCTGCAGGAATTCGGCCGCTACCAGAGCGTCGTCTACAACCTGCCCAAGATGATCTCGCTGCTCGTCGAACCCTGGTACGCGCTCAACGGGGACCGCGAGCAAGTGCTGGGACTGATGCGGGCGATCATCTGCCAGCTGGCGTTCTCGCACGGCCCCGACCACGTCCAGATGGTCGTCGTCACCGCCGACCTGGACGAGTGGGATTGGGTCAAATGGCTTCCGCACTTCGGCGACCCACGGCGCCAGGACGCCGCGGGCAACGCGCGGATGGTCTACAGCTCGGTACGCGAGTTCGCCGCCGAGCAGTCCGAATTGTTCGCCGGACGTGGCTCTTTCACGCCCCGGCACGCCAGCTCGTCGGCGCAGACCCCGACGCCGCACACGGTGATCGTCGCGGACGTCGTCGACCCCCAGTGGGAATTCGTGATCAGCGCCGAGGGCATCGACGGGGTGACCTTCTTCGACCTGACCGGCTCCTCGATGTGGACCTCGGTTCCGGAGCGCACCCTGCGGTTCGACGACAAGGGCATCATCGAGGCGCTGCCCCGCGACCGCGACACCTGGATGGTGATCGACGAGAAGCCGTGGTTCTTCGCGCTGACCGACCACATCAGCGTCGCCGAGGCGGAGGAGTTCGCCCAGGCGCTGGCCCGCTGGCGCCTCGCCGAGGCCTACGAGGAGATCGGCCAGCGGGTGGCCCACATCGGCGCCCGGGACATCATGGCCTACTACGGAATCGACGACCCGGGTCAGATCGATTTCGAGGCGCTGTGGGGCGCGCGTAACGACTCGATGGGCCGGTCGCGGTTGCGGGCACCGTTCGGGGTTCGTTCCGACAACGGCGAGCTGCTGTTCCTGGACATGAAGTCCCTCGACGAGGGCGGTGACGGCCCGCACGGCGTCATGTCCGGCACGACGGGTTCGGGTAAATCGACGCTGGTGCGGACCGTGATCGAGTCGCTGATGCTCAGCCACCCGCCGGAGGAGCTGCAGTTCGTGCTGGCGGACCTCAAGGGTGGGTCGGCGGTCAAGCCGTTCGCCGGGGTCCCGCACGTGTCGCGCATCATCACCGACCTGGAAGAGGACCAGGCGCTGATGGAGCGCTTCCTGGACGCCCTGTGGGGCGAGATCGCCCGCCGCAAGGCGATTTGCGACAGCGCCGGCGTCGACGACGCCAAGGAGTACAACTCGGTCCGGCTCCGGATGCAGGCCCGCGGCCAGGACATGGCGCCGCTGCCGATGCTCGTGGTGGTCATCGACGAGTTCTACGAATGGTTCCGGATCATGCCGACCGCGGTCGACGTGCTCGACTCGATCGGCCGGCAGGGCCGCGCCTACTGGATCCACCTGATGATGGCGTCACAGACCATCGAGAGCCGCGCCGAAAAGCTGATGGAGAACATGGGTTACCGGCTGGTGCTGAAGGCGCGCACCGCGGGCGCCGCGCAGGCGGCCGGCGTGCCGAACGCCGTCAACTTGCCGGCGCAGGCGGGCCTGGGTTACTTCCGCCGCAGCCTGGAGGACATCGTCCGGTTCCAGGCCGAGTTCCTTTGGCGGGACTACTTCCCCCGCGGGCTCACCGACGACGGCGACGAGGCGCCGGCGTTGGTGCACAGCATCGACTACGTTCGCCCGCAGCTGTTCACCAATTCGTTCACCCCGCTCGAGGTCAGCGTGGGCGGCCCGGAGCTCACCCCGGCCGCGATCACCAACGGCGAGACGCTCGGGGCCGACGAGGTCGGCGACGACGACGTCGAGGGCATCCGGGTGCCGAAGGTCGGCACGGTGATCATCGATCAGCTGCGCAAGATCGACTTCGAGCCGTACCGGTTGTGGCAGCCGCCGCTGAACCAGCCGGTTCCGATCGACGACTTGGTCGACCGATTCCTCGGCCACCCGTGGCAGGAGGACTACGGCACGGCCCGCGATCTGGTGTTCCCGATCGGGATCATCGACCGGCCCTTCAAGCACGACCAGCCGCCGTGGACGGTGGACACCTCGGGGCCGGGCGCCAACGTCCTCATCCTGGGCGCCGGCGGCTCGGGCAAGACGACGGCACTGCAGACGCTCATCTGCTCGGCCGCGCTGACCCACACCCCCGAGCAGGTCCAGTTCTACTGCCTGGCCTACAGCAGCACCGCGTTGACCACGGTCGCCCGGTTGCCGCACGTCGGTGAGGTCGCCGGCCCGACCGATCCGTACGGCGTGCGCCGAACGGTGGCCGAGCTGCTGGCGTTGGTGCGTCAGCGCAAGAGCACCTTCCTGGAGTACGGCATCGCCTCCATGGAGGTCTTCCGTCGGCGCAAGTTCGGCGGCGAGCCCGGCCCGGTCCCCAACGACGGGTTCGGCGACGTCTACCTGGTGGTGGACAACTACCGGGCGCTGGCCGAAGAGAACGAGGTGCTGATCGAGCAGGTGAACCTGATCATCAACCAGGGCCCGTCGTTCGGGGTCCACGTGGTGGTCACGGCCGATCGCGAATCGGAGCTGCGGCCCCCGGTGCGAAGCGGGTTCGGCTCCCGGGTCGAGCTGCGGCTGGCCGCCGTGGAGGACGCCAAACTGGTGCGGTCCCGGTTCGCAAAGGAAGTTCCGGTCAAGCCGGGCCGCGGCATGGTCGCGGTCAACTACGTCCGCCTCGATTCCGACCCACAGGCCGGTCTGCACACGTTGGTGGCCCGCCCCGCGCTCGGGAGCACAGCTGACTACGTCTTCGAGTCCGACAGCGTCATCGACGCCGTGAGCCGCCTGACGAGCAGCCAGGCCCCGCCGGTGCGCCGCCTCCCGGCGCGGTTCGACGTGGAGCAATTGCGCGAGCTGGCCGCACGGGACACGCGACAGGGCGTCGGTGCGGGCGGAATCGCTTGGGCCATCTCCGAATTGGACCTGTCGCCGGTGTACCTCAACTTCGCCGAGAACGCGCACCTGATGGTGACGGGTCGACGCGAATGTGGGCGCACCACGACGCTGGCCACCATCATGTCCGAGATCGGCCGGCTGTACGCGCCGGGAGCCAGCAGCGCGCCCACGCCGCCGCCCGGCCAGCCGTCGGCACAGGTCTGGCTGGTGGACCCGCGGCGCCAGCTGCTGACCACGCTGGGTCCGGACTATGTCGAGAAATTCGCCTACAACCTCGACGGCGTCCAGGCGATGATGGGCGAGTTGGCGGCGGTCCTGGCCGGACGCGAGCCGCCGCCGGGTCTGTCCGCCGAGGAGTTGCTGTCGCGGTCGTGGTGGAGCGGTCCGGAGATCTTCCTGATCGTCGACGACATCCAGCAGCTGCCGGCAGGTTTCGACTCGCCACTGCACAAGGCCGCCCCGTGGGTGACCAGGGCCGCCGACGTCGGGTTGCACGTGCTCGTCACGCGCACCTTCGGTGGTTGGTCGTCGGCGGGCAGCGACCCGATGTTGCGAGCGCTGGCCCAGGCGAACGCGCCGCTGCTGGTCATGGACGCCGACCCGGACGAGGGCTTCATCCGCGGCAAGATGAAGGGTGGGCCGCTGCCCCGTGGTCGAGGCCTGCTGATGGCCGAGGACACCGGTGTGTTCGTCCAGGTCGCGGCGACGGAGTTGCGCAAGTAAGGCGGATACCGCTGCGCCGGGGCTGGCCGAATCAGCCCCAGCGCAGCGGTAATTCTTTGAGCGCGAAACTCTTCGACGGGTAGTTGATCGCGGGGACGTAGTCCGCCGGCACGTCGAAGTCGGGGATCTGCCTGAGCCATTCTCCGACGATGACGGTCAGCTCGATCCGCGCCAGATGAGAGCCCAGGCAGCGGTGCGGTCCGCCCCCAAACCCCCAGTGCCGGTGGACCTTTCCGTCCATCACGAGCTCGTTGACGGACGTGGCGTCGCTCTCGTCGCGGTTGACCGCGGCCATGCACAACCGCACCGATGTGCCGGGCGGCAACGTCATGCCGCCGATTTCGACGAATTGGGTGGTGATCCGGGGGGCCACCGGCGCAGAGGGCTCCAGCCGGACGATCTCTTCGATGAAAACCCGGATCTGCCTTGGGTTCTCGCGAAGCGAAGCGCGCAGCTGTGGCCGGCGCGCCAACTCGAACAGGCAGAATCCGATCGCCGCGGTCACCGTGTCCAGGCCCGCCAGGATCAGCAGGTGGCTCATGCCCAGCAGTTCCAGATCGGTGAAGTCACCGTCACTGGCCATGACTTGCGACAGCATGTCGGAGCCGGGGTTTTGGCGGCGTTGCTGGATCGCATTGACCAGGTACTCCAACAGCAGCTGGCTCTTCTCGAGGTCGGCCTGGGTGAGGTAGGGCTTGTCGCTGACGACAGTGTCCTTCCAATCGATCAGGCGGTCGCGATCCTGGATCGGCAGGCCGTAGAGATCCATGAAGACCTGGAACGGGTACAGGTGCGCAAAGTCCGCCATCACTTCGCATTTGCCTTGGCCCGCAAGGGCGGCGATCATTTCGGCGGCGTGCCGCTCCAGCACCGGGCGGGATTTGCTCAGGCCGAGCGGACTGAAGAAGGGCTGCAGCACCTTCCGGTAACGGGTGTGCTGAGGAGGGTCGAACGCCAGTGGCAGCACGGGCAGCGGGTGACCGGGAGGCTGCAGGATCGTGGACGAGAACACCTGGGGATTGCGCAGCGCCGCCAGCACGTCCTCACGGCGGGTGATGTAGTAATGGCCGTTCATGAACACCACCGGGCCGGCGTCGCGCAACACCTTCCACCCGACGCCCCGGTCCTCGGCCATCGGTAACTTCTCGAAATCGAGGCGCGGTAGGTGGAACGTGCCTTGCTGGCCTTGGCCAGGAGTGCTCATGGGCTCTCCGCTTGTCTATCTTGATCTGCTCACCGCTGCGGCGGGGACTTCGTCGGCACCGTTTCCAGCCGGCACACCAATATCGCATGTGTCGCAATGGGACACGAATCCGATCGCGCGCCGGCGCGATGGTTTCCGGTCAACGGCTGCACGCGGCGGCGATCTTCTACACTCTAGCCAGCGACGAATCGCCGCTCGATTCGCTGACGCGACTTGCAATTCTGCGAAGCCCGGTAGGGAGGGAACCTCATGAGGGTTCGTCTCGAACAAGCCAGATGCGTGGGTCATGCCCAGTGCTACGCCGTCGACCCTGACTTGTTCCCGATTGACGAATCCGGCTATTCGATCCTCGAGGAGCATGAGGTGCGGCCCGAGGACGAGCAGCTGACCCGGGACGGCGTCGCTTCGTGCCCCGAAATGGCGCTGATCCTCGAAGAGGACTGACCGGCGCGAGGTGCCGTGCAGGCGCTATCGAGAACGATTTCAAAGCAAACCCCGAATGAACAAACAGTTGCCACAAGTGAACTGTGGTCGACAGGGAATGAACAGTGGCTGGCCTGGAATGAACAGTTGGCGTCGGGTGTCGGCGCGCCCCTGATAACGAACTAATCTCATTCACGAGCGACAGTTCGGTAAGACCGCGGACTGTCGCTCGGTTGCTGACAGCAGGGATCAATCGAGGCTAAAGGTGCACGTTGTTCCTGACCGGGTGTCCGAGAAGCGTGGCGGCAAGCCACATTTGGGCGTCAGGCACGGGATCGACAGGATGCGCCGGACAGCCCGCCGACTGGGGTGGCGGACCGAGAGGTCTGAGTCGGTGATTCCGGGCGGCCAGCGACTTACGGGTGGCGAATGCTTACGAAGCCGTGACCACGGCCACCACTGATCCGATGCGACTGCCGGGATCGCCAGCGATCCCGGCCAACTGAGGAGAACAGGTGTTTGACTTCGGGGCGTTACCGCCGGAGATCAATTCCGGTCGGATGTATGCGGGTCCGGGTTCGGGTTCGTTGATGGCGGCGTCGGCGGCGTGGGATGAGATTGCTGCTGAGGTGGCTGCGGCGGCCAGTGGGTATAGCTCGGTGATTGCGGAGTTGACGTCGGGTCCGTGGGTGGGTCCGGCGTCGTCGTCGATGGTGTCGGCGGTGGTGCCGTTTGTGAGTTGGCTTTCTGCGGTGGCGGGGTTGGCCGAGGACACGGCCAGTCAGGGTCGGGCGGCCGCGGCGGCGTTTGAGGCGGCGTTTGCGATGACGGTGCCGCCGCCGGTGATTGCGGCTAATCGGGTGTTGTTGGCGACGTTGGTCGCGACGAATTTCTTCGGGCAGAACACGCCGGCGATCATGGCGACCGAGGCGCAGTACATGGAGATGTGGGCCCAGGATGCGGCGGCGATGTATGGCTATGCGGCGGCTTCGGCCACGGCCTCGCAGTTGGCGCCCTTTGATGCCCCGCCGAACACCACGACTCCTGATGGGGTGGCCGAGCAGGCGTTGGCGGTGACCCAGGCCGCTCAGCAGCCCGCGGG